>JAGLDT010000250.1 GCA_023145485.1 Cocleimonas sp.
CTATTTGGGAGAAAGCGGTTGAGTGTTTAGCGCAGACGAGAGAAGTTTGTTTTCCAGACAAAAAAAATACCACCTAAGTGGTGGTATTTTTTTAGTTTTAGTAAAACTAAGCGTTAGCTTTTAACTAGAGACTGTCTCAACCTCTTCACCTTTGGCAAAGAAGCTATAAACATAAAGCAATAAGCCAATGAGGAAGACAATACCTGCTACTTCACGTAACCAGTAGAAGATGACTATCTTGTCTTGTACCACCATAAAGTCGAGTGGTGTATCTGAATAACGCTGTAGATAAACCTGTAAGATACCTGCACCTGTTAGGAATAAGGTAATAAAGACCATTGAAACGGTCATTAACCAGAATGACCACATTTCTAAGACTTGTGATGTTTGGTTATTCGCAACTCTGCCGTTAATGATAGGCATTGCATAAGAGATAACCGTCAAGTTGACCATGACATAAGCACCGTAGAAGGCCATATGACCATGAGCGGCGGTAATCTGTGTACCATGCGTGTAATAGTTAACAGGGGCTAATGTGTGTAGGAATCCCCATACACCTGCACCTAAAAAGGCCATTACCGCTGTTCCTAACGCCCAAAGTACGGCAGCTTTATTAGGATGGTCACGCCGTCTTTTATTCACTACATTGAAGGCAAATAAAGTCATCATGAAGAAAGGAATTGGCTCAAGTGCTGAGAAAATTGATCCTAACCACTGCCAGTAACCTGGGGTTCCTATCCAGAAGAAGTGATGTCCTGTTCCGATTAAACCTGAGATTAATGCCATGGCGATAATGATATACAACCATTTCTCGATAACTTCACGGTCAACACCTGTTACTTTAATGAGTACATAGGCAAGCATGGAGGCCATTATTAATTCCCATACACCTTCAACCCAGAGATGAACCACGAACCACCAGAAGTATTTATCCAGTACTAGGTTATCAGGAAGATAGAATGCAAACAGGAAGAACACGGCTAATCCTACCAGTCCTGTCATTAGTACCAGTGTGATAACGGTCTTACGTCCTGTAAGAATCGTCATGCCGATATTAAATAAGAAGGCGAGAACGACAATCACTATCCCTATCTTGATGATGGTCGGTTGTTCTAAGAACTCTCGACCCATGGTCGGGAACATGTCATTCATGGTTATCTCAGCCAAGGTGGCATAAGGAACCAATAAGTAACCTAGAATCGTGACAACACCTGCGACAAGGAAGACCCAGAACATCAGCTTAGCGAGCCAAGGTGAATATAACTCACGTTCCGATTCTTCAGGAATTAGATAATAAGCAGCGCCCATAAAGCCAAATAGTAACCAGACAATAAGCAGGTTGGTGTGTACCATGCGTGCGACATTAAAGGGTATTTCAGGGAATAAAAAATCTCCCATCACGTATTGAAGCCCTAGAGTGACGCCAAATAAAATTTGTCCCACAAAAAGTGCAATGGCAGCAATAAAATACAGCTTTGCTATTGATTGCGATTTTGGAAATTTCATCAATTGTTCCATCGTATACTCTCCTTATCCTTTAACATTGGGTGGCCAGTCTCTAGCAGTTTTAATGCCATCAACATATTTAAGGAATTGCGCAATTTGTTCTAATTCTTCAGGGGTGAAATTAAACTGCGGCATACTACGACGACCAGGAATACCGTCTTTTGGACGACTCATGATGAAGCCTTTAATAGCATCGGTGCTATTGCCAAATCGAGTGTAAACATTTGCAAGCTCAGGTGCAAAATAGGCACCTTCCCCCATTAATGTATGGCAACCAATACAATCATTGATTTCCCATAAACGCTTACCTGCGATGACTTCTTCGGTCAGGTTTTCTCTATTATCAGTTTCAGGTAGACTGCGCACCGTATCAACGGTTAAGCCAATAAGTACTAAGAAGAAGAAAACCCCACCTCCATAGTAAATATTGCGCGCCATACCTTTAGTAAAGGTTTCTCTCATAGCAAATTACACTCCTAGGTTAATAATGATTGATTTTCACTTTAGTTTTGTCACCGCAAAGAAGCATTGATGTTCATCAAGCAAGAATTGATACGGTTTATAAATATCAATATTCGGCGTGCAATAAAAGGTTAAAAGACTGATCTTTATTTGAAATCTGGATTTTTCCAGCCTTCTTTTGCGAGCTTGTCTTTCGGTGGTTTCATACGCGCGATATAGTTAGCGAGTAGCTCTAAATCTTTGTCTTTTAATTTTTTGACACGCTTTGCCATCACAGAATTCGCATTTTTACGTTTACCATCGCGTATCATTTTGATTTGACGTAATAAATACTCATAATGTTGACCTTGAATGCGGGGATAAAAGCGTTTTTTGTCGCCACCACCATCCGCACCATGACATTCTGCGCATTTTCTATAAAAGAGTTTTTCAGCACGGGCATTATCTTCATCTGTTCCTAACCCTGGCTTGGGTGTCATCGGAAGCGTTTCAATATAAGCAGCTATATCGGCGATTGCCTGTGGTTGAGAAAATACTGGCTCTTTAACAATGGCTAACATCATCGGATTATTACGATACCCTATGCGAATATCAATCAACTGTTTCATGATGACACTGCTATGTTGCCCTGCAATTTGTGGGAAAGTCCCATCACTCATACCCCAGCCATTGCCTTGATGGCAGGTGATACAGAGTTTAAACTTCTCTTTACCCGCTTCTAGGTTCGGTTCTAATGTTACTGCTTTTTTTAGCTCCTCACTGAGTGGTGTGTCGGCTAATAAGGGTGATGAGATAAACGTTAGCGCTGAGAATATTAGTGCTAGATAATTGATGTGTTTCAATTTAATTCCCCAATAATTTAAAATGTTTTGTGCGTGGTTCATAGCAATTCAGTCTGAAAAATAATAACGTTAAATATCAATAAATTACAGCTTATCGAGAAAATATTTTTCGCACTGTTTTAATAGTGTATATAGGATGATTTTCCCACAAATTCACCTATATAGAGAAATACTTATGAAAAAAATATTCAAGCTAAAAATAAACGATTAGAGAAGAAATTA
>JAGLDT010000251.1 GCA_023145485.1 Cocleimonas sp.
TGGCAAATATTGAGTAAACGTAGGAATACTATCATTTACAATTACATTCTTAACCAATGCATCACCTTCATTTTTTGCAACAATTTGCCATACTGCACATTGACCAGGCTCCACTTTTGCTGATTGAATCGCAGCAAAGGTACCAATGGTAGTAGGATTTGTACAATCTGTTTGTAAAGCAACTGTTTTATCTAAACGCACCTGGCCTAAAATTACATTACTGGTATCTTTGGCCGTATTACGTATTTTTGCATTAGGATCATTAGGATTCGAAGTACTAGGATCCTGAGCTGTAATAATTGTTGCATTAACGGTACCTTGAGGCGCATCTGCTGGAGCAAATACTTTATTAGTCAACTTCACATATTGACCTGGCTCTAGTGGGAATTCAACAATACCATCACCATCCGAATCTGTTAGCGTTACAGCCGTTGTCGATCCATTAGGGTTATAGACATCAACAAGACTAGTCGTTGTTAAGTTAGAAACTTCTGTATCGCCAATACCATCACCATCGGTATCAATCAAAGTACTTGAATTCCACGTTGTTACTGCATTATCTGAAACTAGCTCAACCGCTTCCGCAATATTACCGTCATTGACTAATTTATGAGGATAATTAACGGTACCACCTGGCTGAATCTGATTTTGCCCATCGGGTGTAATAGAAACAGCAGCTGTCGCTTTCACATCAACCGCATGTAAAATAGAATCAGCACGCGTTGAATCAACCGAAGAGGTCGCGATAAACCTGATCACATAATCCTTATCACCATCATCCCCTGTTAAAGTAGAGGCTGTATCATCAACTGCATCATAACCATCCGTGCCTGTAGGTGCGTCACCGTATGCTTTTGCTGGATCATTTGAAAGGGTTACAAACGCAGTATAGTTAAAGGTTGTTCCTGCAGGCAAGAAAGGTGTAGCCGTAATAATAGCACCCGAACTATCCTTAAATTCAACAAACCAGCCCGTTGGTAAATCAGCATAGCTCAATATAAAGGAATCAGGACTACCCGACTCATTAGCAAGCGTCATAGGGAACTCAACCGTTCCACCAATAATGGCGTCATTAGCAAATAAAACAGGTCCTTCATCATGTGCATCAACACTTCCGTCATCATTGAAACCGAAATTAGCCTGCATTGTTTCAAGATTAGTGGTTGCTCCACCCACTGTTAAAGCGGCCAAGTCAACGGCAGGTGCTCCAATCTCCAGTAACTTTAAATTAGTAGAATCATTCTGTGTATCATCGCCTGATGAAGTCGCTGTTAGTAGTGCATTATAACCATTGGTAGGTGTGCCTTCTGCACCTGCTGGCAAATCTGCCTTAACCACAAGGAGTGTTGAAGCATTTTGTCCTAGTACTCCCGTATCAGGAATACCATCACTATCACTATCCGTTAATTGAACTGAGCCATCCGCACTCCATAACGTGAAAACTGTGCCTACAGGAAAACCATCTGTAGTAGCATTTGCAACACTTAAATTAAAGATGTCATCGCCATTAGCTGTATTCGTTACCGTATGGGTAAAGATAACCGTATCACCTGCTGAAATTTTATCAACTAGCTGGATATCATTAGCAGCAGTAGTATCATCATCCTTACCATCATTAACACTAGGACTTCCAATTCCCGTTTTATCATCCTCAGCTTCAACGCCATAAGTTTGAGGAACTACATTATGGGTTGTATTAGAGGTACTCGTTGTTTCAGGCGAGTCATCACCATTATTATCCGAGAAGGTGATAAAGGTATTATCAATACTTGAGCCTGCCATCCAAGTTGGATCATAATCCGCACTATAAACAATCGAGACCGTTGTATTAGGAGCAATAACAGCGTCTACACCTTTGATAACAGAGACACTAGCATCTGTCTTATTACCATTATCATTGAGATCAGCATTAACAACCGCCTCATCAACAGTGGTTACAACAGGAAGCGTATCATTATTAGTCGTTAACAATCCATTAGCTGAAATAATCGCAACGTTACTTAAGGGTTGCCTAACTGTTCCCGTATCATTATCATGATCAACCATTGGAACAGCATCAATAATATCCACTAACTTTGCATTTGAGCCACCAGTGTTCTTAACCGTTAAAGTATAAGTCACTTTACTATTGGTAATATCAAATACAGCTGCTTTAGTAAGAACCAGCACAGCACCTGTTGTGATATTAACCGTGTCCGTATTCGTTGCACTACTATCAATAGTGTCAGCATCTTCGTTATCACCTATATCCTTAACAGTACCAGCCGCATTACCAGAAGTTGCAGTTAAGGTAACAATGTCACTTGTACCATCAGTTGCATTACTAGGAATCGCATGCCCAACCACTAAACTAACCGTTTCGCCTGCTGACAAAGTAACACTTGTTACAGGTGCTTCACCTGCATCAGGCTCACCATCACCATTTTTATCAACATAAACCAATGCAGTAGTTGCACTAGCATCTTGAGCAGAAAGTGCATAAGTATCAGGCGTATTACCTGTATTAGTTAAAGTATGCTGGAAATAAACCGTTTGCCCTGGTGCAGAACTTTTTGTGACATCATTTTCTAATGTTGCGATATATTGTGGTGCAACCGTGATCACGGCTTCATTTGATTGAGCCGTGTATTTATTGCCGTTCTCATCTTCATAGCTAACAGTCGCTAAGTTTTTAATCTCAGTACCTGCTAATGGAGCTGCTGCTTGAGCCACTCCTACAACCGTCGTTGCTGCCAAAGCAAATGCTATCCAACGCGCTAGTGGCTTACGTTTGATTTGAATATTATTCATTATTATCTCTTTTTTTATTTTAATGATTAAAAGCCCTAAACTTATAGAGTAATGTTTAGGATGGGGAGCTGTTCAAAATAGTTTTTGATTATTTCTTCAAAAGAAAGAATTTAGGCAAGATGAAAATAAAAGCTAAAAAGCAACCATTAAATACTATCGATTACTTAAGGAGGCTACTCCAAGAAAATAAACGCGCAAATAGAAGCCACAGAGAAGGTAATATTTATAGAAAGATTGCCCTCTCTGTGGTTTCCCTACGGGCTTGATGTGGTTTCCCATAAGACTGCATTATGGGACTTAGGGCGGAGGATTTAATAACATCCGAAACTATAACGCAGAATTTTTATTACTTGTCGCTAGTAAAAACTATGGACTTTAGTCCAAGTCTTTAGAATTTAATTTTT
>JAGLDT010000252.1 GCA_023145485.1 Cocleimonas sp.
ATGTTATTAAATCCTCAGCCCTTAAAACGAGTATTTTTAGCAGATGATGAATCGCTTGAAAAATTGACTGCCATTCATACCGTTAACACTATAACTAATCTGTAACGCTATATAGTATATACATTTTAAATACAGTGATTTGAAAATTTCAGGTCATTAGTAAATAATAAGAATTCTAATGAATAAAGAGTGTCTATGAAACTAATGAAACTAATGAAAAATGAGAACCCTTTGATAAAGCTTGCTTTACAAATTGGCGATGATTGGGAGGTTAATGAAATATTAACGACTAATGGTTCTTTGGAGGTCTGGTTAGCACCGACTAGTAAACGGCAATGGTTTGGGAAAAAATATCACTCATGTCATAACTGTGAGCATAAAATTCAATTTTCTCCTTTGGATAAAAGTCTTCGCTGGCAACATATTAGTCTTGGTTCTATGGCTGTTTATCTTAATGTTAAGACAGCCTTTAAATTGAGTTGCCCTAGTTGTGATATGTCACATAACTTACTTACGTGGGCTGATGCTAACAGTAAAATTACTCATCCGTTACAACAACAGCTTGAAGATGCTATTCCCTGTATGCGTACAACGAAGGATATCGGTAAGGTTATTGGTGTTGATCCTGAAGTAGTAAAGAATGTTCTAAAAAGCCTAAAAGCAAAATCAGTATTAAAAAATCCTTTTGCTGAAAACGGTGAGTGTTGGCATAAATTGCTTAAAGGTGAAATAGAGATAAAGCCAACCTCTCATCCATTAAAATTATTGCTTAAAATGTCAAAAATACAGTACAAAAAAGCTAAAACCGAAGAAGACAAAGACAAATCTGTGAAAAGATTACAAGATTATTTTATAAAATTTAAAAAACGATCAAACAACGAACTGCAACAAATTATAAGTCAATGCTAATAAAACATTATAACAATAAAGAGATAACAATATGTTGATGTCACTAGAAGAGGTCGTACAGCGAATAGAACAAAAGGAATGGTTAGTGCTAGCAGGCAGTGAAAAAGTGCTAGAAAAATTGCCAAGAGGGCATTGGATTGGAGGCACTATTCCTTATTTTATTGGGCAAGATGGTGGGGAAGAAAGTGATAGTAAAATTTTTGTTCAGTCTATTCCCGAAAATCATGAACAGGCTGAGGTTTGTTTTTATGATACCGAAACCATTGCCTCCATTGCGACTGATGCGCCTGATAATGGATTCACTTTATTACTCATTCCTGCTACAAGTCAGGTACATTTAGATTATGCAGCTAATGCGCCAGAGTATGATGATATGTTCCTCAAACCCATTGCGGGATGGATTACAGGGGTTCATCTCGATGATTTAGAGACCGTTTCACCTAAAGTATTTAATGGAGAAACAGGTAAGGTAAAAGATGATCAAGCCATTGCACTGCATGTTAAGCTACCGACTCATCAAATGGCAAATATAGAGATCATTAATCTATTTGAACAAGGAGAAGGCGATATTATTACCTTTCCTAAAAAGGGATTTTCAGCGACCGATGCGCTTATTAATGGTCAACCCACTAATTTAGCCGATTATATAACCCAAAATAATATCGACACAAAATTACCCTTAGTGGCTGATTATTCTGGCGCTATGATTAACGTGAGCTTTAAAAATATTGATACTGTCAATAAGGTGACTGACTTTTATGCGCCTATATTTGAAGACATTGAATACCGTTTAGCTGCGCCCATTGATGATTACCAACGTGAATTTCAAGCAAGTGTTTCTAATGATATTGAGCAGATAACATTCTCCTGTAATTGTATTCTTAATTATCTTTATTCAGATTTAAAGGGAAAAAAGACGGCTAATATTACGGGGCCTATTACCTTTGGTGAAATCGCTTACCAGTTACTCAATCAAACATTAGTTTATTTAAATATCGAAGAAACATGAGTGACATTAGAGTAACTGACTTCATTTGAAAAAGACTTAGGGCTGAGGATTTAATAACATCCGAAA
>JAGLDT010000253.1 GCA_023145485.1 Cocleimonas sp.
AACGATCTTAGAGCATTCAAGCTGGGAAAAAAAGGCAAGTTAGAGTTCGGGTGTTATTGAATCCTCAGTCCTTAGGCTACTCACGCAAATTATATTTTATCAATCTTACCCTCTCTGTGGCTTCTATTTTCGCGTTTATTTCCTTGGAGTAGCCTTGTTTTTATCAAACCTTATTCATTTGCAACCAGTACTCGAGCAATGCCATATGCCACAGTTTGCTTCCTTGAATACGGGTTAAATAGTCTTCAGGCTTTTTAAGTAATTTGGCCACATAATCACGTTGATAAATACCCCGTTCCCGACATTGTTGCGAGTTTAAAATATCCTGCATAAAGTCTAAAAATTCTCCACGCACGAATTTCAAAGCAGGCACAGGAAAATAGCCTTTTTTACGATCGATGACGCTATCAGGAAGCATTCCGCGTGAGATTTTCTTCAATACATATTTACCACCATCACGCAGTTTCATTTCGGGTGGCATTTTAGCGGCTAATTCAACTAGCTCATGATCAAGAAAAGGAACGCGAGCTTCTAATCCCCATGCCATGGTCATATTATCAACCCGTTTGACAGGATCATCGATAACGAGCATAGTCGTGTCTGCACGCAATACTTGGTCAATAAAGGTGTCCGCTTGTGGCGCTTCTAATAAGGCTTTCATGGTTTCAGCACTGTAATCACGTCCAATATAATCAGGCATTAGCATTTGTGCCATTTCATCGTGATCACGGTCAAAATAGAATTGGCGGAAGCGTTCTAGCGGAGTGCCTTTGGCTTCGTTCATTTTGGAATACCAAAAATAACCGCCAAAGACTTCATCTGCGCCCTGCCCTGACTGCACTACTTTTACTTCTTTAGAAACCTGTTCTGATAGCAGATAAAACCCGATAGCATCTTGTCCAAACATCGGTTCTGACATATTAGCAATCGCTTCAGGTAAGCGCGTTAATGTACGCTCATTCGGAATGTGAATTTTAGTGTGATTCGTCTGAAAGCGTTCTACAACTGCATCGGAAAATTCAAATTCATTGCCTTTTTCTTCAGGCTGATCATCAAAACCAATGCTAAAGGTGCGAATATCCTCAAGACCAATTTCATCCAACAAACCCACTAATAAACTAGAATCCAAACCACCTGAAAGCAAGACACCCACGGGTACATCCGAAATGGCATTGCGTCTGCGTACCGCTGTTTTTAGGGATTCATGAATTGCATCCGTCCATTCATCTTCGGATAATGCTTTTTCAGGACGGGTTGCATCTAATGTCCAATAACGCTCTAATTTTTGCTCGCCATTGGCTTCTATCATCAAGCTATGCGCGGGTTCTAATTTGCGAATGCCTTGTAAAATAGTGCGTGGTGCAGGAATAACCGCGTGTAAGGTAAATTGATGATGCAGGGCGATAGAGTCGATGCGGGTATCAATAGCATCCGTCGCTAATAACGCCTGTACATTGGAGGCAAAACGAAAACCACTTTTATTTTGTGCAATGTAAAGCGGTTTAATTCCCATGCGATCACGGGCGAGAAACAGTGTTTTTTTCTTTAAATCCCAGATGGCAATCGCAAACATGCCAAGGAAATGCTTGACGCAATCACGCCCCCATTCGGCATAGGCTTTTAGAATAACCTCTGTATCACCTGTGGAGAAAAAGGTATGTCCTTTGGCTTGCAAAATTTTACGTAGTTCAGGGTGATTATAAAGAGTGCCATTAAACACCAGTGCTAGACTTAACTGTGGGTCAATCATGGGCTGATTGCCTTTTTCAGATAAATCCA
>JAGLDT010000254.1 GCA_023145485.1 Cocleimonas sp.
CAGAGGGTATCTGGTTACCTCAAACCTAAGGAGGGTGATGCCGCTCGTCTCTTGACTGAATTGGTGAAGATCGATGTTCTATTCTCAATGAACTGTGAATTACAAGGCTTATTATAACCCAGTCAACCGCACAGGGTCACCTCAGGGTATTTCACTAAATCAGATCTTACACAAGTTGAATACAATACGAAACAGGCATATTTTACAAACGTAAAACATAGATAAACATAATCCGAAACTTAGTCCCTTCGGGATTGCTCTCGTAAAAATGGCAAATAAAGTTAGGAGATGCTGGTACCATTGACCGTTTGGGTCTGGCGTTTCCATACCAGGTTAAAAAAAAGAGATATAAAAGAATGGAAAAAAGTATTTAATTAAAAATACTATATAAATAAATAATAGCTGATACCAGTGCCATATGTTGCTACGAGTACAATTCCGATTCACCACTGATCACACATTTCCTCTTTTGAGGATTCAAGAAGTTTGTATTAGTAATGCCCAGTCGACTCACTTCAAAATAGGAAACTAACTTTCAGTTTATATTTGGACTCTCCCATGACCTTGGAACCTGGCTAAGGTCACAAAGATTGGTATGAACAGGTAAAGCTCAACGGCTGTTATCTTCATGCAAGGAATGAAAGATGTCCATGTGTGCGTGCATGAGTGAATGCATGTTTTAACAGTCAGAGTCTCCGAGAGACAGCGGCAGAACATTTATATATATATATATATTTTTTTTTTATTCAACCCAGCAAGTAACACAAAAAGGGGAGGGGCTACTAACGGGCAGAAGTCGAAGTCTTCAGGCAGGAGGCTGATGCTGGACATGAAGGAGCTGAGTGCGGACACGGCGTAGAGACCACAGCGACTGTCCGACAGCTGAATGCGGCACTGCGCCACGGTGGACGATTCCAGTAAGCCGGACAAGGTCTCGGACACGGCGCGCTCCCCGTTGACCTCGCACTCCATGAGGGTGTGCTCCACACACGCTGCCTTCGTCTGCACCAAGCTGTCAGCACAACACAACATGGTT
>JAGLDT010000255.1 GCA_023145485.1 Cocleimonas sp.
CTCGCGATTATGCAACCCCAACGCTCGTTTACCCTACTTGATACCAATGGTAAAAAAACACGTTTTATGCAACAAGCAGTGATTGAGTTAGGCTTAAAAAATGTCAATATTGTGCATTCACGCGTTGAAATTTGGCAAACTGAGCATCAATTTGACACCATTATTAGCCGAGCTTTTGCTTCAATTATTGATTTCATTACCACCTCATCGCTCCATTTATCTAAAAATGGTCAACTACTCGCCATGAAAGGGCAATTCCCTAAAAGTGAACTATCCACACTAACCGATGAATTCTTTGTAGCATTCTCAAAGACTTTGCTCATTCCTAATATTTCTGGTAACAGATGCATCCTTAAGATAATAAGAAAACACTAATATATGCATAAAAAATACTATTAGCGCTAATTTTTTTCTATGTTAGGATGCGCGCTCCTTTGGTCATAGAGAAATATGAATGAACATTCAGCAACGTATTTGGGTCGGATTCACTTTATTTGCCCTTATCACAACCAGTACAGGCGTTAATGCTAAAGATAAAATACGCACATGTGCTGATCTGAAAACTAAAACCATTCTAAAAAAAGCACGTCCTTTTAAAGCCACGATTGAAAAGTACGCACACAAGCACGATCTTAATGCGGATTTTGTACTTGCGATTGCTGCTGTTGAAACTTGCTTTAACTCACGCGCCGTATCTCCCGTTGGTGCTAAAGGTTTAATGCAACTTATGCCTGCAACCGCTAAACGCTTTGGCGTTCGACAACGAAGCAATGCACGCCAAAATGTGAGTGGCGGCACAAAATATCTTAAATTCTTAATGAAGCGCTATAAACATAATATGCGCTTTGCCGCAGCCGCTTATAATGCGGGCGAAGGACGCGTTGATCGCTATAAAGGCGTACCTCCTTATCGTGAAACTCGTCGCTATGTTAAAGATGTACTGCGAGTTTACAATAAACTGAAATCGCATCGAAAATCATTGGGAAAAAAGACTCAAGCAAGACGGGTCAGTGGAAAAGTATCCAAAAAGCGACTATCTATTAGAAAAGCTAACGCACACCTCAAAATGTATAAAAATATTAAGCTTAATAAACCGATTAGCACCCTATCAGAAAGACAAACGTTCTTGATCGCTAGTCGGTTGTTACTTCAATAATCATGCCTACCATTATTCCCATTTCAGCATTTTCTGATAATTACATCTGGCTAATTTGTGACAACCAGCAACGCTACGCTGCTATTGTTGACCCTGGTGATGCAACGCCTGTTATTGAAGTGCTCGAAGAGAAAAATATAGAACCCGTAGCAGTTTTGATTACACATCATCATAGTGATCATATTGGCGGTATTTCTCGCTTATTAAAAAAATATCCACAACTGCCTGTTTATGGGCCTAAAAATGAGCGCATTACAGCGCTTACTCATAAAGTTGGACAAGATGATGTTATTGATTTACACCAAATTGATACGCAATTAAATGTACTTGATACCTTCGGACATACCGCAGGGCATATCAGCTACTATGCACCTAATATTCTTTTTTGTGGTGATACTTTATTTGCCAATGGCTGTGGACGTATTTTTGATGGCTCAATAGAAACGCTCCATCAATCACTCGAAAAAATAGCCAAACTCCCACCTGAAACAAGAATATATTGTGCTCATGAATACACACTCGATAATATTGGCTTTGCTAAATGGGTAGAAGTAAATAATAAAGACCTGATCGAACGCGAGGCAGTCTGCTGGGATCTTATTGACAATAGTAAATCAACGATACCTACTCTGCTTTCTGATGAGCTAAAAACCAATCCTTTTATGCGCTGTGATGAACAAGTAGTGATTGAACAGGCTGAGAAATTTGCAGGAAAGCAACTACCTAACTCTACCGAAGTTTTTCGTGCTATTCGACACTGGAAAGATTCGGAATATGACTAGATAAACAAGATGGGACTCCCCATCTTCTATAAAATTTAGCCTAAACAGATAATTGATTGACTCTAATTTTACTGACAATTATTACAAATCATTCCGCAATCCAGCAAAATAATTAATCGTATAATTCAAATAAGGAATCACACAAGGACTATGATCTGCGGGTGATGCCGTACATTTTATCAACTCCACATCCGCACCCAAAGCCGTCATGGTATTCGACGTACTCATCGCACTTTCAATGGGTACTGTTTTATCATCTTCGCCATGAAACAACTTTAATGGTATTGATGGCTTCCAATCGTGTACATTATCTTGCTTATTCCTATCAAAATAACGATCTAAAAACGTTCTTTCAAAATAAACCTCTGCATCTTTAGGAATAAGAAAATGCTCCAATACTTCCTGTAAAGCATTATCTAAAAAACTGGGTAGATAATTAATTTTACCTAATAAGGTTTTCAATGTTTTA
>JAGLDT010000256.1 GCA_023145485.1 Cocleimonas sp.
CAGATTTTTTCTTAGCTAGTTCTTTGGCTATTTTTTCTTTTCTGAGTTTCTCAACTGTCGCTTTTTGTTTTTCTTCTAAACGTTGTTCTTTTTGCGCTTTTAAGCGAGCTTGCTTTTGCGCTAATGCTTCTGCAACTTTTTTTGTGGCTAATACTTCAGCACTATGATCTATGACAGGCTTTATTGTATTTTGTTCGCTTATTGTTTCAACGCTATTCTCGGTAGCTTTTGTTGCCTCATTGTGTTTTTTAGGTTGGGTGCTTGCTAAAAGTGGAAGTTCTTGAATTAGTTCTATCGGAATTCCCATTTCTTGTACTGCGGGTGGTTCAGACCAGTTGAAACTGACGACAAAAACCATCACAACTAATAGATGAATCGCGATGGCTATTATTAATGCACCTGGATGTCTTAGTATTTCTCTTAACATAGTTTCAGTTAGGCGGTTAATAGGATGAAGAATAAAGTAGTCTTGGGATTAAAGCTTTTCAATGCTAAGTTATTAATTTTTTGACTGTGTTTTTGGGTCTGCCATTAAATTAATATTTTTAGCGCCTGCTCGTTGTGCAGCAACCATAGCTTGCATTAAATAGCGGTAAGCAACACTTTGGTCGCCCCTTATATAGACAGGACGTATTGTCTGATGTTCCGATTGACTGTTTTTAAGTTGACTCGTTAAGTATTCGCTTAGTTCCGTAAGACGAATTTCAATTCCTTCATCATCGTAATAGTTTCCATCTTTATCAACAGAAATAATAATTGGCGTTTGATGATTGGTTTTAACCGCTTTTGCTTCTGCGTCAGGTAGATTGATTTGTACACCTGTTTGTAACATGGGGGCTGTTACCATAAAAATCACCAGTAACACCAGCATTACATCAATATAAGGTACTACATTCATTTCTGCCATTGCGCGTCTGCGTTTGCATTTTCTAGCCATGATTCAGTTCCTGTCTGTCGCCTATGACTTTTTATTAAGCATTTGTCGCTCAAGTAAGGTAGTAAATTCCTCTCGAAAGTTTTCATAGCGAACAGCGATTCGATCTGTTTTATCACTAAAGCGATTATAGGCAACAATGGCAGGAATAGCGGCTAATAAGCCAATTGCAGTCGCAATCAACGCTTCTGCAATGCCAGGTGCAACCACGGCTAATGTCGCCTGTTGCATTTGTCCTAAGGAAATAAAAGAATTCATAATACCCCATACTGTGCCAAATAAGCCGATATAAGTACTAATTGATCCCACTGTTGCTAAAAAAGATAAATTTTGCTCTAGTCTATCAAGCTCACGTGACTCTGCAACTCGCATCGCTCGCTGTGCTGTTGTCACCACGGGTAAGTGTGTGATGTTTTCATTTTGATAAAGGCGTAAATACTCATGATAACCACTAAAAAAAATCTTCTCCATACCGCGTCGTTTAGATTTATGTGCTAGATCATCATAAAGTTTTTTCAGTGAGATACCGCTCCAAAAACGATCTTCAAATTTTTCCAACTGTTTAGTAGCTGTTCGAAGCTGGGATGATTTGATAAGCATTAATGCCCAAGAAAGCAAAGACGCGAGTACCAATATAGCCATTACAATTTGTACGACTAGACTTGCCTCGGTAATCAGCTTTAAGATGGTATTGTCAATTGGCACGGTGTTTCTCCTGCTTACATTT
>JAGLDT010000257.1 GCA_023145485.1 Cocleimonas sp.
CAACGTAGCTTTGATGAATATTTAACTCTGTACAGGACAAAAAATAGAAAAGAGATAGGAAAACTAGATAATACCCGTCATGATTATTTGAATTACCAGCAAATAATAAAAACAATAAAATGGAAGAATATTATCTACTCAGAGCCCAGTTTTCACCTCATTTAAACTGGAATAAAGCTCGCCTAAGCCTGCTTTCCTTACTTATTATTGGGCTCATTAAAGCAAGAACAGTCAACTTATCACTTGTTTCAGAGCAGTTTACAGGTTTCGTCCAAAGTGAATCACACTATAAGCGTATTCAACGTTTTCTTCGTTTTTTTGTGATTGATTTTGAACAAATAGCGCACTTGATTATGCGCTGGACGTTACCAACAGAGCCGTGGTTACTGTGCCTTGACCGAACCAATTGGAAGTACGGTAAGAGCAATATTAATATACTTGTATTGTCTGTCGCTGTTGAGGGTATTTCAATTCCCCTTTTGTGGACAATGCTCGATAAACAAGGCAATTCAAATACGATAGAAAGAAAAGCGTTATTGCAGCGCTTTTTAGATCAGTTTGGCGCTGAAAAAATCGACTGTTTGACAGCAGACAGAGAGTTTAAGGGAAAAGAATGGCTCAAATTTCTCAAAGAAGAACAGATTCCTTTTTGCATCAGAATAGCAACCAACTCAACCGTAAGTAATCGCCATAAAAATAAAAGGTTGGCGGTTAAACGGTTATTCAACTTACAAACCAATGAAAGCATGGTCTTAAACCGTTCTCGTAAAGTATGGGGGCATGAAGTGTACCTTGCTTGTTTTCGCTCAGCGGATGATTGGGTGATCATTATTTGTGATAAAGCGCCACAAGTAGCCCTTCAAAACTACCAAAGACGCTGGACAATTGAAACTTTGTTTCAAGCGCTAAAAGGGAGGGGGTTCAACTTAGAAGATACTCATTTACAAGATCTTGAGCGTATCAACAAACTATTTGCAGTGCTCACGTTAGCTTTTTGCTGGTGTTATAAAGTGGGTACATGGCGAAAAGAAATAACCCCTATTAAAATCAAGAGCCATCAACGCCCTGCTAAGAGTGTTTT
>JAGLDT010000258.1 GCA_023145485.1 Cocleimonas sp.
TGAAGCAACCCGATTCTTATTTTTTAAGCAAGATTGCTGGAGTTTCGGATGTTATTAAATCCTGAATCCTTAGGACTGAAAATAACGCTCTTAAGTAGGGTTATTTTCATAGATTGCAATGGCTTCTTCAACATCATCATAGATACGCAATGCACCGTTGGATAGTAATAACACGACATCAGAATACTCTCTGATCGTCCCCATACTATGGGAGACCATGATAATGGAGGATTGTTTGGATTTTTCCACAAAAGCACTGCGACATTTTTGTTGAAATAAACGATCTCCTACCCCCATTATTTCATCGACTAGGTAAACATCAAAATGAATTGCCATACTTAAAGCAAAGGCTAACCTTGCCCGCATACCAGTAGAGTAGGTTGATACTGGCTCATATAAAGCGGCTCCTAATTCAGAAAACTCTTTAACAGACTTTATAACCGTACGAATATTTGCAGCATAAATTCGACAAATAAAGCGTAAATTCTCCTCTCCTGAAAGGCTACCTTGAAAACCTGCTGAAAAACCTAAAGGCCATGAAAACGTGCCACTACGCAAAATTCGACCTTTATCAGGCGCCTCAGAACCTGCTATTAATTTTAATGCCGTTGATTTCCCAGCCCCATTAACCCCTAATATTCCTATATTAATGCCTTGCTCAAAGCGAAATGAAATATTATTTAGCAGAATTTTTTTTCCTGAACCTAATGGGTAAGCTTTTGAAACATTTTGAAATTCAATCATAACAATATTAGTTATTTTGCTTGGCGAATTTTATGACGGACTAATCGCAACAGTAATAGCCCAAAAAAGACCACGGTAAGAGTAAAGTTAAGTAAATATTGTTTATCTAAAAATTCACTATTATACCCCACATAAATGGCACTTCTAAACCACTCAATTAAATGCGCGATAGGGTTGTAATACATAATGTCTTGTATTTCTGTGGACATATAACTAACCACAAAAAATATGCCTGATAAAAAATACAGAGGGCGCATGATCATGCTAAATATATTAGCATAACTTGGAAATTTAAAGGCTAAGACCGCATTGATTAAGCCTAACCCTGCACCTAACGCTGTACCGACAAGAACCACTAATATGACATCCATAAGACTATCCACCTGAAGATCCCATAAATTCTGAATGGCTAAAATCAGTAATACAAAAGTAAAAACAATAACTTGAGTTGCTATTTCTAGTAGAATTCGAGCAATCATTACGTCAAAGGGAGTGACATGCGGATAACTTAATAAGACTTTATTCGCTTCAACAGCATTCATTAATTGAGTGGCTAGATTAGAGAACAGGTTATAAGGGAATAATCCTGTTAAGACAAGTAAGGCAACACTGCCGTCAAGAGGTGAGGAGCGCCCTATAAAAGAAAAAATAGCCGCAAAGATCAACATATGAGCCAAAGGTTCAAAAAGCGCCCACAAATAACCAATACGGGTTTTTCCATAGCGAGTTCTTGTTTCACGCAGTATAAGTGCAAAGATAACCCTGCGCTGGACACTAAAAGCATCCCAAAATGCTTTCATTGGAGTGGAGAATTCAGAAAAACAGAGGGAGAAGCTTGCCACCGACCTGAGACAGCACAAACAACCTCTGAACCATTACGATCAATTGTCCGACAAACATTGCCATTAGCAGAATAATATTGATTAGGAGCGCGTGAGTTATTTTTTGCTACTGATGAAGCAGGTAAAGGTAATTTAAGACTTTTTACTCGTGCTGTCGTTAAGGGTTTTCGAGCAGGCTCTTTATAGTGATAGTTAAAACGCCCTGTATCAATGATTTGCTGATCCTTCTCAAAATAACAATGAGACAAATCCAATAAATTACAATCTTTGAAGGGAAGAAAACTACAACCCTGTAAGCCCCCAAGCCCAAAGAAAATGATCAATAGTGTTATTCCTTTAATTCTAGTCACCAACTTGTCTCATCAATACTTAGAAAATTCTAAACAATAAATCTTCCCATCAAAAATCACATTGCCCCTTATGTGCAAAAAACAAGCTCAACAGGCGTGCATTTATTATTTGAGAATTCTTTATTCAATGACTCAGCATAAAATATTTTAATAAAATAAAACATACTCTTGATGCCTTTGCTTAAAAATAATTGATAATTAATCAGAACTAGCAGCCTGTACAACAGAAGGTTTCGTTAAGCTTTGAGTTAATAATGATGTTGTTTCATCCTCATCCTCAGTCACTCTATTGTTTGTACGAAACATATTTATATTGGATGGCCAGTATATACCCGTAGGGGAATCATTATGGCCTTTTTGATAAAAACTCCCTTGTCCTTGGTTATTATGAAGTAAATAAAGCCGATAGTTTCTATAAAGCTTGGCATCAACAACACCTTGATCCTTCCAAAAATCATCTAAAGGTCGTTGACTGGTTAGGCCAGGCATATCATAAACAGCAGTCCCTTTCACGAGTACAGGCACGCCATGATATAAAGAGGACAACCCAACCGTACTATTAATAACAATTGTACCACTCGCATTATGTAGCAAGGAGGGCAAATGCTGGTCATGCAAATAAAATAAACGTCCTTCTAGCTGATGTTCTTTCTCAAGTCGTAGTAAAAACGTTTTATAATTTCTATAAGGACGATCCATTGGATGATGCTTAAAAACTAAAGCAGTATCTTTCGGTGCATGAAGTGCAAAAGAAGTTATTATTTCTTCAATAAATTCTTTGACATCTTTGTATGGCGAATGCGAAATTTGAAAATCATTGTGGACTTGTAAGGGAACAAAAAAATACTTTTTATTCAATGTTTTTTTTATTTTCTGGTAACTATCCCTTTCTGTAAAATGATAAAATGGTTTCTGAACTAGCCAGCCCCATAACCAACGAACCCCTTGTTTTATAGGGCTTAGACAACGATGATGCTGATACTTTCTATAAGCAAAAAAACCAACGGCTTTTGCCAAACCATACGTAACTGAAAATAACATTGATTTTAAAAACTGCCCTTTGACAACGGGCTGATCAAACGTTGAGCTTTCGGAAGAAAAAACAGTATTTAAGTAAAAAGACGGTTCTTTAGGTATATTTGAATTACCATTAACCCCTCCTTTTTCCAAGGTAACAAAACTTGGTCGTAAATAGCCCTCTTCAAAGACATGAACAGCAATGTTGTTAGGCTTAAATACCTTATTAATGGCTAATTTATGGTAAAGCCTCTCATCACCAAAGAGAAAAACCTGATTAATCTTTTTGTCTATAACAAGACGATCAATATACTCAACCCAATCATGATAAGTGCCCTTATAGCTTTGTCCTTTTGGAAAAAAAAACCAATCACCAGCATTAAAGTTCACTTTCACCACATTTGCACCTTTTTGCTCTAATTCTTGAGCAAAACGCTTAAAAAATGGACCCATTGGTCCTTGTAGTAATAGTATATTTTTATTTGTCATTTGTAATATCTAACAGCAAGCACCAATATAAAGTTACAAAACCCATGCAGAATACTCTGAAATATCTATTTTTTCCAGTCAAGCAAAAGGACACACACGATAGACTTATTCAGACAAGTCTAACAGATATTTTAATATAAATATTAATAGGGCTTATGAGCGCATTAAATCCAATTAAGTTTTTAAGCCTGATCCAACCCATATTTTTTGATACGATAACGTAGTTGACGAAACGTCATACCGAGTAATTTAGCCGCCGCAGTACGGTTCCAACGGGTTTGATCCAATGCTTGAAGAATCAAGTCTTTCTCATTTGATTGTAAACCTCTCATTTGATTAAATCCAGAAGCGGTGAGGTTTGACCAATCAGGTGTTGAAAATTTAGTCTGCATTGTCTCTGCTGTCTTAATGATAGGACTAACATCAGGTAATTGCAGATTTTCAGGTTGGATAATATTATCATCACATAGAGTGCTAGCTCGTTCCAGTATATTTTCCAACTCCCGTACATTGCCTGGAAAACTATAATTAGCCAATGACTGCTTAGCCGTTACAGAGAGAATAATATTAGGCAATTGCCAGCGTGATGAAATAAGCGTTAAGAAATAGTCTGCTAGTAATAATACATCTGATTCTCTTTCCCGCAGGGGAGGGACATCTAATTTAATCACATTAAGACGGTAATATAAATCCTGTCGAAACCGCCCGCTTGCCACCTCTGCTTCTAAATCTTTATGGGTCGCACTTAAAATACGACTATCAACCGCTATTTCTTCTGTACCACCAACAGGCTTTATTGCTTTTTCTTGTACTGCCCGTAAGAGTTTAACCTGCATACCCAATGGCAAATCAGCGACCTCATCCAAAAATAAGGTACCATGATGCGCTGCTTGAAATAAACCTATTTTATCCTCAATTGCCCCCGTGAAACTGCCTTTTTTATGACCAAAAAATTCACTCTCCATTAGATTTTCTGGAATTGCACCACAGTTTACAGGAATAAAAGGAGCCGATGCTCTAGGGCTTTGCTGATGAATTTGTCGAGCAACCAATTCTTTACCACTGCCCGATTCACCATGAACAAACACAGGGGCTTGGCTTCTAGCAAGTTTAGCAATCGTTGTTTTTAGTTGAGCTATACTGGTTGACTCACCTAGAATAGGACAGCTCTTACCCTTCTTACTTGACCTGATGCTAGCTGACCCTTCTTTTTCAGATAGCTTTAAGGCTGTTTGCACTAAATCGCGTAATTTTGTTAAATCAACAGGTTTAGAAACAAAATCATAAGCCCCCGCTTTTAAAGCCTCAACCGCAGCCTCCATACTTCCATAAGCCGTAATCACAGCAACAGGAATATGTGAATACTCCCGCTGAATATAACGAACAATATCAAAACCCGAACCATCAGGCAGTCTCATATCGGTTAAACATAAATCAGGCTTAAATTCCTGAATTTTTAACATGGCATCTTTAACCGTTCCAGCCGTTACGGTATCAAGCCCCATGCGCAATAAGGTAATCTCTAACAGCTCACGAATATCAGGTTCATCATCAATAACTAGCACGCGTTGTTGGCTCATAATGTTCTCTATCTATTATTATTTATTATTGTTAGTTTTTATGCGAAAAGATAATTCTAAAACAACTCCCTCCCGCAGGAAGCTTGATATATTCTAAATAAGCATTGTTGGTCAAGCACAGTTCGCGCGCCATGAACAAACCCAGCCCCGTCCCTTGTGAGCTACTCGTCGTAAAAAAAGGTTCAAATAGACGTTGCTGATTATCAGCACTAATTCCCACACCATTATCAATCACATTGAGCATCATTGTTTTCGTTTTAGCTTGTAAACTACATTTTATGGATAATTGCAGTTGGGTAGCATCATCAAAAGCATACTTCACCGCATTACGGCAAAGATTCCATAGCACCTGATGAAAATGAGTGGAGTCAAAGCGTACTGCAGCATCAATCGGTTTAATAAACAAACTAACTTGAGAGGCTTTCAAACCTGATTGCATTGAAAAATCATGCACAAATTCACCAAGCCATGTTTGCAAATGTATATCTTCTTTATTTGGATTTTTCTTACGCGATAAATTTAAAACACTTTCAATAGTGACATTCATCCGCTTTGAATTCGACTGAATAATCTGCACCATACGATCATCGGCCTTATCTAAATCAGGAGATTCTGATAAGAGTTGTGCAGCATGACTAATCGCTCCTAAGGGGTTACGAATTTCATGGGCAATGTTCGCCGTCAATTGCCCTAGTGATGCCATTTTCACCCCTTGCTGTTTTTCACGTTGCTCGGTTATATCCTCCAAGTAAATGAGGGCGGCCCCTTTATCACGCGATCCTAATTGTGATAAGCGAAAATTAAGTTCCGTTGTTTGCCAATGCTTGATATCATAACTCACGACTTTAGGGCAGGTATATTTGAACCAATGTTGCAAATGAATATTCAGCTCAGGTGCAAGAGACTTTAAAGGTTGGCTACGCCAATGATCAGGCTCTCCTAGCATTTCCCAAGCACGAGGATTCATATGGCGAATAACACCAGAACGCTCAACAACCAATATCCCCATCTGCAATTGATCTAAAATCGACTGATTCAACTGCGATAAACTGGCAATATCATGCCCACGTTTTTTTGCTAATGCGGCAGTCTTAGATGCCTTTTCTAACCAATCACCCACCAACCAAGAAATAATTAACACAAAAAAAGTTAATAATCCTGCATGAGATAACTCGGAAGAATCAATATGCAAGGTGCTTTGCAAATAGAGCTGTATTGCTAATAAAGCCAATACGCTAACCGCTGAAAGAAATAATGAGTACTGCCCTGGGCGTAAAACATTAGCCAAAATGACAGGCAGTCCAAATAACAAATCCAACCCTGAATGCAACCCACCATTGGCATACACCAACATCAGTAGTAGCATGGTATCAATACCAGTATGCAAATAAACCTGATCTGAAAAACTGGGCCAACGAAAATGTGCCAAAAAAATTCCAATCAAGGCAATACATAAATAAACTAATGAAGTAGCATCAAATAATGCAGGCTGAAAACTACCCAATTGAGCAAAAGAATGTCCCGTTAAACCAATCGTAACTAACGCACCAGCAAGTATCAGGCGATAGATGCTATAAAGCTGCAATGGACTCCAAGTATTTTCATCCAATAAAAAAGCAGACACTGGCAAGCCTTCAGGATTTTTACCCCTATCTATTCGTGGTGTTAATTGGCGTGTTTTAGACTGCAAAAAACCTTATCCCCTTGCTTAATTGCCTCTTTTTCTGGAATATGCAAGCCACAACTTATGCATCGCACCATATTATTATGATTTTGTTTTGGACGCTTATTTCTTCAAAAATTCCCTCACTTTCTATACATCAACCTTACAACATAGAAGCTGACTGCAAGCAGAACAAATAGCATTATTTAAAGCAACGCCGAGGAAATAAACACGCAAATAGAGGCCTCAGAGAGGGTAAAGTTTATAAAATATAATTCGCAGGACTAGCCTAAGGACTGAGGATTCCCATAGGACTGCGTTATGGGACTTGGCAAGGGAGAGTCACCATTACCTGCGTCCCAAGCCTTGCCTATGAAAAACCTCATCAAGCTATTTGTGCGTTTATTTTCTTGGAGTAGCCTTACATTCAAAAAAATTGATAGTCATCTATTACAACAGAGTAAATGAATAAAATGAAAACAGGTCTTGATTCTTTTATCACCACCCCCCAGTTACGTCTTCCATTAGCCAATAAACGCATTGCACTACTCGCTCATCCTGCTTCCGTTACCAACGATCTTACACATTCACTTGATGCACTGTCTAAACTGGATGATATAAATCTTAGCGCAGCGTTTGGACCACAGCATGGCTTACGGGGTGATAAACAAGATAATATGGTGGAATCATCTGATTATACTGACCCACATCATCATATCCCCGTGTTTAGCCTCTATGGTGACGTTCGTCGCCCAAGTGATGCCATGATGGATACTTTTGATGTGTTGTTAATTGATCTACAAGATTTAGGCTGTCGCATCTATACCTTCATCACCACCTTGCGCTATATGCTAGAAGCTGCCGCCAAACATAATAAATCAGTTTGGATACTTGACCGCCCCAACCCCGCTGGTCGCCCTGTCGAAGGGTTATTATTGCAATCAGGGTGGGAAAGTTTTGTGGGTGCAGGTGCTATGCCCATGCGTCACGGTTTAACCATGGGCGAAATGGCAAACTGGTTTGTAGCCACCTTAAAACTAGATCTAGATTGTCATATCATCCCCCTGCAAGACTGGCAACCTGATTCAGCACCTGGCTACGGCTGGGCATTAGGTGAACGCACATGGATTAACCCCAGTCCTAATGCCCCTAATTTATGGATGGCACGATGCTATGCAGGAACGGTTATGCTGGAGGGCACCAGCTTATCCGAAGGACGAGGAACAACACGCCCATTAGAACTCTTTGGCGCACCTGATATTAACGCTCGTAACGTGATAAAAAAAATGCATCAACTCGCCCCTCAGTGGTTACAAGGTTGTCATTTAGGGGAAATATGGTTTGAACCAACCTTTCATAAACATCAAGGAAAACTCTGTTCAGGTGTGCAAATTTATGTTGAAAATAGCCACTATAAACACCAACTCTTTAAACCGTGGCGACTACAAGCCCTCGCCTTTAAAGCAATTCGCCACCTATACCCTGACTATGCACTATGGCGAGACTTCCCTTATGAATATGAATTTGGGAAATTAGCCATTGATGTCATCAATGGCTCGACACTATTGAGAGATTGGGTTGATGATTCAACTAGCACAGCAAATGATTTAGAAACCTTGGCAACTGAGGATGAGACACAATGGAAACAGCAGTGTAATGATTTTTTATTGTATTAATTAAAGACTAATTCCACAACCTTTTTGACTTGTGGATAACTCTGTGTATAAACGAAAAAAAGGCGCTACAAGCCTTATAAAATATAGACTTTTCAATAAAACGATTAAAATATAAACATATTCATCATAAGTATACAAATCAACAACTTATGATTATTTAATAATGAAAGTAATGAATTATACCCGCTATCTATAGAAAAAAACTGCAACCTATTCAGCTTGTGTATAAACACGTATGAAAAAAATGACTCATTACATACAATATGTAGTAATTAAAATACTAAAATAAAGGATAAAAATGAAGGAAAAATCACCACGTGTAGGCTTTGTAAGTTTAGGTTGCCCTAAGGCACTCGTTGACTCTGAACGTATTCTTACGCAACTCAAAATAGAAGGTTATGAAATAAGTACATCCTACGATAATGCCGATGTTGTGGTCGTCAATACCTGTGGTTTTATTGATTCAGCCATAGAAGAATCATTGGATGCCATTGGTGAAGCAATGCAAGAAAATGGTAAAGTCATTGTCACAGGTTGCCTTGGTGTTGATTCAGATAAAGTATTGCAAGCCTACCCCGATGTCTTAGCCGTTTCAGGACCTCATGCGTATGAAGAGGTGATGGGAGCCGTTCGCAAGCAAGTGAAACCAGCACATAACCCGTTTATTGATCTTGTCCCACCTCAAGGAATTAAACTAACACCACACCATTATGCCTATTTAAAAATATCTGAAGGTTGTAACCACCGTTGTACTTTTTGTATTATTCCCTCATTACGTGGTGATTTAGTCAGCCGTCCTATTGGTGATGTGATGCAAGAAGCAGAAAATCTAGTAAAAGCAGGTGTCAAAGAATTATTAGTCGTATCACAAGATACCAGCGCCTATGGAATCGATATAAAATATCGCACTGGTTTTTGGCAAGGTCGCCCGATTAAATCCCATATTCAACAACTTAGTGAAGCATTAGGCGAATTAGGTATCTGGGTGCGCCTACATTATGTCTACCCTTATCCACATGTTGATCATATTATTCCTTTAATGGCAGAAGGTAAAATTCTTCCCTATCTAGATATCCCCTTTCAACATGCCAGTCATGATGTACTAAAAAACATGCGCCGTCCTGCCCATGCAGAAAAAGCATTGCAACGTATCCATAAATGGCGTGAAATTTGCCCTGATTTAGCCATACGTAGCACCTTTATTGCAGGATTCCCAGGTGAAACCAATAGAGATTTTGAACTTATGCTAGATTTTCTCCGCGAAGCAAAGCTGAACCGTGTCGGCTGTTTTGCCTACTCCCCTGTAGAAGGGGCAAAAGCAAACCAACTTCCCAACCCTGTTCCTGACGATGAAAAGCAAGACCGTGTCGAACGGTTTATGCAATTACAAGCTGATATCAGTGCTGAAAAACTATCCATGCAAATAGGTAAACGCATCACGGTACTCACCGATGAAGTTGACGATAATGAAGAGGATGACTTTACCATTGCCAGAAGCAGTGCCGATGCGCCAGAGATTGATGGCGTTGTCTTTATAGAAGGCGAGCGTTTAGAATCAGGTCAATTTGCTGAAGTAGAAATAACACACGCGAGTGAACATGACCTATGGGGGCGGCTGATTTAATATTTCCTCAAAATACTACCACGCTATTTTAGCCCAATAATGCCCTGATCGACCTGAATTATGCGCCGTCAATACTCGTATTTTGCTTCCAGCGGATAATACTTTTATCACACCTGGCATTTTACCTTTTGACGGTTTCCCTTTACGAATATTAGAAGGTACACGGATAGAATAATAATGATTTACTTTAGGCAACACACCATTTAGCCCTAAAACATGATTACTTTGTTTATCCCATTGTCCTTGAGTAAATTTTCCTAAATACAACCAACCAACCGTTGTTCCACTTGGAGGTGCTACATTTGATGCTTTAGGAGGGGGAGGTGTCGCTTTAACCACCTTTTTTTTCACAGATTTAGTGTTAGATGTTCCCATCACTGCAGAGTAGGCCTCGATAAGGTTCATTTCAGGCTCTTTTTTTCGCTCTACTTTTGAAATATCCTTTGGTGGTGATGGGGTTACTACTGCTACTTTCTTCTTAATTTCTTTTTTTACTTGCTTGCTTGATGGTTGTTTTTTTTCAGCCTTCCGAGTTTGTTGTTTTTGTTGTTTTTTTTCAACCTTTCGAGTTTGTTTTTTCTTACTGACAACCTCTCCTTTAGCCTTTGAGTATTTACCAGACACTATATCATCTAATTTAACTTCATCTATATCACTCTCTTTTGGCTCTTCTTTGGCTTCAGCAAATGGATCTACTTTCTTGCTTTTATCTTCTGCAACAATAACCAAAGGCATTAACAAGATCAAGAATACCGCCATCTTTGCTAGCTTGTTTTGAATAGTCATAAAAAATCCTTAGTTAGTAGTTATGAAATTTATCATTAAGTTCGTTGCTAATATATATAGCACAAATTCCATAAATTACTTGATATCACAGTATTACTGAAGTCACCAAGATTTAGTGCTAATATTTAACAAGAATATACTAGGTTTCATGGCTAGCCCTAAAAATATCGATAAAGTACATTAAATAGTACCAAAAGCTGATACAAGGAGATAACGATTTTTTCCATCTATAAAATTCTAAAAAATTATACCCTTAGTGCCTTTTTACTGTCACTAGTTTTAATTGCATTATTTATCTGGTGGTTTCAAGGTAACTGGTTATTGTCTTCTATTTATTTTGCTATTTCCATTACCGCTCTGTTCTCTGTGCCTATAATGTATCGCTTAATGGGCTATACTGATATTGACGATATCAGCCGACTAAAAGAACAAGAACACAATGAGTATCAACAACTATTCAATCGTATTGCAACATCAAAAACAGAACTAGGTTATTTACGCCTTAATGAAGCTGTTCATCAAGCAGACGTGTTAAGTAAAATAATTAAGGACTATCACTCGGTGGTTGCAACACGATTTTTAGGCAAAAAACACAGCCCCCTCACCTATTTATCAGCCGCACGCACCGTACAAAGAACAGCCAGTCAAAATTTAACCGATATGGTTGCGATTGGACACAGTATCGCAACCATCACACGTAATAAGTTAGATCTAAAGCAGATCAATAACGATGCTGTTCAACAGCGTCAAGATAAACAGATGACATTACATGAGGAGCAAAATACTCGTTTGGATCATCTGCTCGAAGAAAACCGCAAGTTATTTAATGCCCTAATGGAAACCGCTGTTGAAGTTGCCAACATCCAATCCTTTAATGACTTTGAACGTCTTGATACGCTTTCAAGACTGATTAGCCTCGCTGAAATTGCGAAAAAAACAGGGAAAATTAACCCATTATAAAACCTACTATTACCCATCACTATGAATAATAAATTTAATATGTTAAATAAAATAATGATAACAATATCACCCCTTATTACTGCCAGTTTGCTTGTGCTATTCACTACATCCTGTGGTTCGAGCATTGAAAACAAAGAACAGGCATTTGAAGAAATACATAAACTGGTTGAAAAAGAAATAAAGCCAAGCTATAACGAGAATCGTGTTAGAGCTAATATTAAGCTCACTAAAACCAATCTTCTGTCTATGTTGCCTGATATTAATGAAGAATCTCCTCTCTTATTAAATATACGCGACAGTACTTCTGTTGAGGTAGCCGAGATATACACCACGTGGGAAAAAGCAGGGCCTGATCGTGATGGTATGTATATTGAAATGGCAAATCGTTTTAATCGTCTGGGTAAAAAAACGAAAAATGGTAAAACGGCGGCTATTAATATCCGTAAAATTGATGGCGGGCTAGGTGCGCAGTTTATGTTAGCCAACCGCCATATGCCTGATGGCTATTCACCCAGTCATTCTTTATGGGCGGATATGTTGCAAGCCAATGGTATTAAGACAGAAACTATTTCAGAGCAAACAGCGCCTAATATTGCAGGGATCGTCGTTAAAAAATCAAAGCTTGATCAAATTACTGAAAATGGCAAGCTTGATCTTGGTAAACTGATTACCAATGTAAGCGCTGGCTCGTTTGCAATGGGCTACACCAATCCTTATCAATCCAGTACAGGATTAAATTTTTTGCTCACCATTTTAAATTCATTTGCTCAGGGGGACGAATCGCAAATGCTGTCTGATGATGTTGCCAGTGCCTTTGAAGCCTTCCAAACGGGTGTTCCTTTTGTGGCGCAAAATACATTGCAAATGCGTGATGCAACCGTTGGTAGTGGTGTGTTGGATGCCTTTGTTATTGAATACCAATCATGGGCTAATGTGACGGGAATGAATGATTATCAATTTATTCCTTTTGGTGTGCGCCATGATAATCCCTTATATGCAACACCTGGAGCTGATAAGACAGAACGTGAAGTGTTGAAGATGTTTAATCGTTTTATGATTTCTCAAAAAACGATGCTAGTGGACTATGGTTTTAATCCTCCTTTTGACTATAAAAATGCCTATAGCCTCAAAGACTCTTCCATTATTGGGCAAGCACAAAAACTTTGGAAGAAGAAAAAATCAGGTGGCAGACCTATAGCAGCCTTCTTTGTTGCTGACACTTCAGGCTCTATGGAAGGTACGCGAATTAAAAACCTGAAAAAAGCGTTAATTGAATCTTCAGATTTAATTAATACCACCAATGCCATTGGATTAATCACTTATAATGATAAGGTCAATGTTGATCTGTTTATCAAACCGTTTAATTTACAGCAAAAAGCCTTGTTTATCGGTGCCGTAGAACGTTTGTATGCGGGTGGAAAAACGGCCACTAATGATGCTGTTTTAGTGGCCGTCGATCGTTTAGTGGAATTTGGCAAAACACACCCAGACTATAAAAAAGTCATCTTTGTGTTATCCGATGGTGCAACCAATCGAGGACAAGATTTTGAGGATATAAAACCAGCACTCGAATGGGCAGGCGTTCCAATTCATAGTATTGCTTACGAGTTAAGTTCTGAGCACCTTAAACAAATGGCCGCATTAGCAGAAGGTGCCTATATTAAATCCAGCGCCAATTCAGCATCGTATCGTATTGGTAATTTATTAAATTCTGAGATGTAATAACATGATGAAAGTGATTAAAATATTTTCTATCTTTCTTCTACTGCATATTACCGCATGGGGAGCAACGCATCTTTATCTTAGCAAAAACACCTCAGAAATTTTACTAGTAGTCGACACATCCTATGCCATGAAACCAAAGTTTTCCGAAATGAAGCAATGGATTATTAATTTAGAAAATAAATCACATTATAAAAAAATTATTATCGGTACAGATAAAGCGCTTTTAGGAGCACTAGAACAATTAAAATCTAAAGATATTATCTTTCGCACCGCTTTTGGACGCATGAATAGCGATAATTTAAATCGCTATACGGGGACTAGTGCTAATAATAAGATTCTCTTATCTGATGGCTCTATTAAGCCTGATGGGTGGGAAGTTGTGAGTTTTTAGGTTTTATCATCAAGCCTAAAGGCTCGTTTTATTTCTCCAAAAAAGTCCCAAACTTAACAAATTTACTATGCCAATATGAGTTATCCATCGTAGTAATTTTCACTTTGCTACGACGATTAGGTGCATGAATAAACTGACGGTTGCCAATATAGACACCAACATGGTTGGTTTTAGAGCCTGTCTTAAAAAATAGCATGTCACCAGGTTGCAAATTGGCATACTGAACCCTGTGGCTTTTATTTCTTTGCTGAGCAGCTGTGCGGGGAATATTAACGCCTGCCCCTTTTTTATGCAGATAATTCATTAAGCCACTGCAATCGAATCCTTCCCTAGGGCTAGAGCCTCCGTATTTATAGCGTGTTCCTATTTGTTGGTAGGCTAATTTAACAACACTTTGTCGTATTTGTATCGCAGGGGAGGAATTAACAGGTGGCGGATATTGCTGTTGTCGCATAGGTGCTTGAGTATAGTGCGGGGTATTCTTAGGCGCGTATGTCGATTTATGGGGTAAGGGGGTACAAGCTGTTGAAATAAAAAGCAAGAAAATAAACCCAACTAAGGGAAAGTTGTTTTTCATTATTTTGTCCGCTGAAGATTATTTTAATTATTGTGCAGCTGACAAACAGTCTATCATTGCTAATAGACTGTGATGGATAAATAAAGATGAATGGCTTGCTTAAAAACTATCTTCAAAAATTTTCTGAATAGTTTCACGCTTACGGTCTTCTCTCTGTAGATCACGAGCGATTGAGAACCAAGCGACAATGATAATAATAAATAATGAAATAAGAATGAACTCCATAATATGCTTCCCCTTTGTTTTTTTTAATGACATTATAATAGATTCATATAATTTAAATAAGTTCACCCATAAACTTAATTAATAATCATTAATAAAGATGAGCTTCCCCTAGAAAGAGTACAAATACCTGAATCAATTCAACATGCCCCTACCATCATAAAGCTAAAAAATAAATAAAAAAGCCTTACAAGATTATCGGTATATGTTTTTTCATATTTCAAGAAAATATTCAGAATAACAACTAGAAAAAATGTCATAACAAGTCCATGCTACAATCAAAGATCATTCTGAAATCTTTCAATGCTTATGCAACAAACAACGATCTCTAACACACAAAATCATCATTCCCGTATCAATTTTTTTCGAGAAGCAGCCCCCTATATCCATCTTCACCGAGGAAAAACCTTTGTAATTGCCTTTCCAGGTGAGATCATTGAAGAACCATTATTTAATGACATTATTCGTGATATTGCGATTCTTTCCGCGCTAGGTGTGCATATTATTATTGTCCACGGTGCACGTTTACAGATAAATCTACATTTACAGCAATTAGGCTACCCTAGCGATATAATAAATGATTTACGAGTAACCAACGCCTCCACTCTAAAAATTGTCAAGGAAACGATTGGTGCTTTGCGGGTTGAAATTGAAAATAGGCTTGGGCATGTACTCAATAGCCCCCCCATTATTAATGATGAATTAGGCGTATTATCAGGCAACTTTATTACTGCCAAACCCGTCGGGGTGTTTCAAGGCGTTGACTATCAATACACTGGAAAGGTAAGGAAAATCAATACCTCTCTGATCCAGTCCTTATTAAATCAAGAAAATATTGTATTGCTTTCTTCGTTGGGATTTTCACCAACAGGAAAAGCTTATAATCTACGCTATGAAGACGTTGCTAGCTTTACTGCCATGCAGATACAAGCGGATAAACTAATTTTTATTAGCCCAACACACTATGAGTTAGCCCGTGAAATCAATCTGTATGATCTTGAAACGAGCATGCAACAAGACACCAAAAAATACCCTTTGCTCAATGATATTGCTAATGCACTAAATCAAGGGGTGAAGCGCGTACATTTAATAAGTGATAAGCAAAATGGAGGTTTACTGCTAGAGCTTTATACCCGTGATGGTATCGGAACCATGTTTACTGCTAGTTTGTATGATGAAATCCGCCTAGCCAATATTGATGATGTCAGTGGTATTATTGCGCTAATCACGCCACTTGAGGAGAAAGGTATTCTAATTAAACGGTCTCGTGAACAGTTAGAGTTGGAAATCAATAATTTCAGTATTACCAAACGTGATGGCAAAGTGGTTGGCTGTGCAGCTCTTTATGAAATGGATCAACAAACAGGTGAGTTAGCCTGCCTTGTTATCCACCCTCATTATCGCACGGGTGGACGTGGTGATGATCTAATAAAATTTATCACCAATATAGCGAAGAAGAAGCAGTTACAACGGCTATTAGTACTAACCACTCAATCCATAGACTGGTTTAAGGAGCGCGGTTTTAGTATTGGTAAAGTCGATGATTTACCTGAAAAGAAAAAGGCTCTGTATAATTTTCAACGTAATTCTAAGGTGCTGTTTAAGCAGATTAGTTAAGCTGTTTCTTGAAATACCCTTAATAACAAACCCGCACGCCTTTATCACCCAGTTCTTTCTTAAGTGCTTGCAATGCATCATCTGACAAAGGTGCATTAACGCTCTCCCCTAAGCGTATTTGTGCGGAGGCTTTGTCCGTTTCATAACGAATAAAAACAGGACAACTTGCCTCCGTTTCTTGTGGTAGTAACTCACCTAAATGCTCCACTAACCCATTGCTTGTTTGTGATTGATTCACTGATAATTGCAAACGTCTCGCAAAGGTTTTTCTGGCACTGGCAATATCATGTAGTGTATTAATTCGCAGACGCATATTGCCTGAAAAGTCGGTATTTAAACTGCCCTCGATAACTAACACCTCTTCCTTTTGAATTAGATGCTCAAATTCCTCATAGACATCACTAAAAATAAACACTTCATAATAAGCCGTTTTATCATCTAATTCCACAAAGGCACGTTTACCTTTATCAGTATTTTGAGTACGAACTGCAGAAACTAACCCTGCTAATATAACAGGAACTTTCTGGTATTTTTGTGTGCCATCATCATCTGCTAAATCAGAGAGCGTATGGGAACGTAGTTGTTTAATTTCATCTTCGTATTCATTAATAGGGTGCCCTGTCAGGTATAAACCAAGCGCATTTTTTTCTAAACGCAGACGTTCTCTTTCTTCCCATTCTGGAAGATTAGGGGCCAGTTTTTCATCCTTCTCGACCACCATAGAGCCACCAAACAAATCAACTTGCCCTACCGCATCAGCACGATGTTTTTGACCTGCCATACGTAAAACTTCAGGTAAATGTTCTAATAAACTATTACGGTTTTTACCCAAGCTATCGAAAGCACCTGCTTTAATCAGCGTTTCTAAAATACGTTTTGTGACTTTTCTTGAGGCAACACGCTCACATAAATCAGCCATTGATTTAAAGGCACCGTGTTTGTCACGCTCTTCTAAAATAACCCCCAAAGCGCTTTCACCCGCCCCTTTAATTGCCCCTAAACCAAAAACTACATTGCCTTCATGTTCTGTTGAAAAACGATACTGTGAACGATTTACATCAGGGGCAATGACATCTAAACCTGCTTGACGACAATCATCCACAAA
>JAGLDT010000259.1 GCA_023145485.1 Cocleimonas sp.
GCAGGATAATGTGCTTTTAGCCAAATGGTTTGATAGGAAACTAATGCGTAAGCAGCCGAATGCGAGTTATGAACGATAATATCATTGGCAACAAAATTATGGGTATCTTCAATTTCAAGATCATAGGTCATTTCCTCGCCTATTGGCTCAATGCTTTCGACCCGATCCCAAAATATTTCAGCCTTTTCTTTCCCGCCTTGAAGATAATGTTTTACTTCAGTCGGTAAAGTATCAATGAATACTTTATCTTGAGCTATATTTTTCAAATAATCTTTTAAAAAACTTAGCTCATTTTCTCGACCGACTAAATGTTTTTCAAATACAGTAATAAAACGCTCGATACTGTGTTGCCCAAAAAGATGCAATGTATAACCCGTATATCCCGCTCTTTTATGTTTGAAGATTACTTTATTCAGCTGAGTAACTATTCCAAAACGTAGCAGTAAATGAGAAAGTTGCTGTAGAAGTTGCTTAGAATCATTGACAAGATAAGGCGTGTTGTTCTTAATATTTGCGCTGTTATCAGCAATAAAACCATCGCCTGCCCAAAAACGCCCAATCAGAATCGCCAAAGATTGATTATTTAATTCAAAAATACACGCGGGTAAAAATTTATTAGCTGCAGATTTATCCTGTAAATCTAGATTTTCTAACCACAATGTCACTTCGGAATGTGTCTTATTAGCCTGCAAGTGATCGGGATGTACCTTAATAGTCGGCCAGTCCTCGGGAAGTTGCTCTCCTGATGCGTTGAGAAAGACACGCCACACATTAGAGCGATCATATTGATCCTCAAACTGCTTTACCGCTATAACAAAATCATCAATAGCTACATGATTCTTTTGATAAAAAAAGCACTCTTTTAACGGATGATAACTATTGAGTTCTGCAAGTATCCAACCCAAAACGATCAATTTACGATCAGACCAGGATACACTCCCCTCTATCGGCAAAAAAGCGGGGGTTGCAATACGATCTCCAACCTTCAATTTTCCTAGCTGTTTCCAGCCTTCTAGAGTTAGAAAAGGATGATTGTCCGTTGCGGATAGGTTTTTTCCTAGCATAGTTGTTAAGCTAAAAACAGGTTTGACACCATTCTCCATAATGTCTATAACTTGCCCTTTTCCCATTTTATCATTGCTTTGCAAACTTGCTACTGAGGAAATCCCTTGTTGATAAGCATCTTTTAGCGTGATTTGTTTTCCTGAATCAAACTCATAGATTTTACTATCACCCGTCAAGCACTTATTAAAGCCATACTCAGCAAATAATGCCATTAGATCAAAAATTTCAGTGGCATTTTTTTCTTCCACCTTATTTTTAATCGCGCCTTCCATAAAGATGGCACGCTGTTTATCCATTTCCTCTGCTTTTTTCTTACCCATTGCACGACGTAGCATATCCGCTCCACCGAGCGAGTAACCTGCTAATATCTGTGCAATTTGCATCACCTGTTCTTGGTAAACAATAACGCCATAGGTAGGCTCTAGGATTTTTTCTAAGGCAGGGTGTGGGTAGGAAACCTCTGCCAATCCTTTTTTACGATTAACGAAATCATCCACCATACCTGATTGCAAAGGCCCAGGACGATACAGTGCCACTAGCGCGATAATATCTTCAAACACATCAGGGTGAAGGCGCTGTATTAACTCCTTCATGCCGCGTGACTCTAGTTGGAATACCGCCGTTGTTTTAGCCGATTGCAATAGCGCAAATGCTTTTTTATCATCCAATGCTATTGCGCTAATATCTAAGTGTTCTTCGCCTTTTTTATCACGCAGTTTATTAACCGTTTTGACTGCCCAATCAATAATGGTGAGGTTTCTTAGCCCTAAGAAATCAAACTTAACCAGCCCAACCGCTTCAACATCATCTTTATCAAATTGTGAAACAACACTGCCACCGCCTTCTTCGCAATACAGCGGGGTAAAATCAACCAGAGTGGATGGCGAGATCAACACACCACCTGCATGTTTACCGACATTACGGGTTAACCCTTCTAATGATAACGCCAGATCAATCAGCTCTTTAACATCTTCATTTTCATCATAAAGTTCTTTTAAATCAGGGGAATCCTTTAACGCTTTCGTCAGCGTCATTTTCATTTCAAAGGGAATTAGCTTGGCAATACGATCTACAAAACCATAGGGCTGTGACAGAATACGCCCCACATCACGCACTACCGCTTTAGCCGCCATTGAACCATAGGTGATAATCTGCGATACCTTATCGCGCCCATAAGTACGCGCTACATAATCAATCACTAAATCACGCTTATCCATGCAGAAATCAATATCGAAATCAGGCATGGAAATACGTTCAGGGTTTAGAAAACGCTCGAACAGTAGTTCGTATTTAAGTGGCTCTATATCGGTAATTTTTAAGGCAAAGGCAACTAAAGAACCTGCACCCGAACCACGTCCAGGCCCCACGGGAATATCGTTATCTTTAGCCCATTGAATAAAGTCAGCAACAATTAGAAAATAACC
>JAGLDT010000026.1 GCA_023145485.1 Cocleimonas sp.
AACAATAGTAACCAATTGATTATTAGGTATATTTTGAAATCTATCCAGTTGAAAATGGTATCCTAAGCCCTGAGTTGCTGAGAAAGGGTAACCATGAGGGATTACTACAGAGCTATTAATCAACGTTGTTGTCTTTAATGAATATATCGCGTTGTATCTGGATGACCTGCATCTTCAAAACCTTTCTTTCGTAAGAAACAGGCATCACAAAGACCACAGGCTTTGCCTTCATCGTTTGCTTGGTAACAGGTGATGGTTTGTGAATAATCTACGCCTAACTCATGCCCTGTTAAAATAATATCGGCTTTGCTCATATTAATCAGCGGGGTGTGGATTTTAAATTTTTCACCTTCTACGCCTGCTTTGGTGGCTAGATTGGCTGTTTTCTCGAACGCTTGTATGAATTCTGGACGGCAGTCAGGATAGCCAGAGTAATCAACGGCATTGACACCGATAAAGATGGCGCGGGCATCTAATACTTCTGCCCACGCTAAAGCGATGGATAAAAAAACGGTATTGCGAGCGGGAACGTAGGTTAATGGAATCCCTTCGCTGGGCGTTGTTGGGACATCAATGGAATCATCCGTTAACGCAGAGCCTCCGAAACGGGATAAATCTAAATCTATTATTTTATGATCAATATTGTCTGCTTTAGTCATCCGTTCTGCAGCAATGAGTTCAACGCTATGTCGTTGACCATAACGAAAGCTGAGTGCATGACATTCATAGCCTTGTTGCCTTGCTAAGGCTAATAAGGTGACGGAATCCATACCTCCTGATAATAAAATAACCGCTTTTTTCATTATTATAAACTCTTGGTTACAATCTCAAACACATCAGTTGATAGCCCTTTTTCTCCCTGAATTTTTTCTAATGACTGACGCATTAAGGCTTTACGTTCTGCAGTATATTTATGCCCATTAATGAGAGTACGGACTAAACGAGAGGCAATTTGTGGATTAAATTTATCCAGATCTAATACGCAATCAGTAATAAAGGCATAGCCAGAGCCATCGGCTTGATGGAAGTTAACGGGGTTCATATTGGCAAAGGAACCAATGACAGCGCGGACTTTATTCGGATTTTGAATATCAAACGAGCTATGTTCCATCAATGCTTTGACGCTTTCCAATGTATTTGACAGGTGACAACTAGCTTGCATCATAAACCACTTATCCATGACCTGTGTATTGTCTTTCCAACGTTGCTCAAAGTCATCGATAGCTTGTTGCCGTTGCGGGCAGTTGATATTCAATAACACACCAAATGCAGATAAATTATCGGTCATATTAGTGGCGTTTTTGAATTGCTGATAACAGCTTTCATAGATTCCTTCATCTTCAATTGTCCCTAAATAACCAAGGCAGATATTTTTAAGGCGACGTTTGCCAATACTATAAGCATCTACTTTGTATTCACCCTCATCTTGCAACTGCGTGTAAAATGCCTCAAAGGGTAGACGTAATGCCTTTGCAATGGTGCTTCGTAAGAATTTTCGTACTTGATGAATCGCTTCAGGGTCTGCATTATCCACGGCTTCTGCTATATCTGACTCAGAGGGTAATGATAAGGCTTCTGCACGCAAGGAATAATCTAAATCTTCATTTTCCAGTAAAGCTTGATAGGCATCGATGACATCAGGTGCGACACCCATTGCCTCCCCTTTTGCTTGGGACTCCAACATTTGCAACATAATCTGCTTGGCTAATCGCTGACTTGCTTCCCAACGATTAAAATCATCAGAATCATGCTGCATTAAAAAAATCAAATCATCATTGGAGTAGGGATAAATAAGGTGTACAGGTGCTGAAAAACCGCGTAACAGCGATGGCAGAGGCTGACTGTCAATATTGATAAAGGTAAAATCTTGTTTTACTTCGGTTAATTGAAGAACATGCGAGGTTCCGCTTACTTTATCTTCACCTTCAAGCTGTAACTCAAACGCCTGACCATCAGCATTTAACAAGCCCATTGCGATAGGAATCATAAATGGCTTTTTATGATTGGATTCAGGCGTATCAGGGCAACTTTGCTCCAATGTTAAGGTGCAGGTTTTTGCCTCTGGATTATATTGCAAAGAAGTTTCAACGCGCGGTGTCCCTGCCTGCTCATACCAATATTTGAATTGGCTTAAATCCCGCTTATTGGCATCAGCCATTGCGGAAAGGAAATCCTCAGTGGTTACCGCTTGCCCATCATGGCGTTGAAAATATAAATCCATTCCTTTTCGGAAACCATCTTGACCTAATAAACTATGATACAAACGCACCACTTCTGCGCCTTTTTCATAAATAGTCAAAGTGTAGAAATTATTAATTTCCATAAAGGATGCTGGACGAATAGGGTGCGCCATCGGCCCTGCATCTTCTGCAAACTGATGAGTACGCAACATACGAACATCTTGTATTCGTTGTACCGAACGCGAATGTAAATCAGCGCTGAATTCTTGATCTCTAAAGACGGTTAAACCTTCTTTTAGACTTAACTGAAACCAATCACGACAGGTGACTCGATTGCCTGTCCAGTTATGAAAATACTCATGCCCAATGACGGATTCAATTGCCATATAATTTTGATCTGTCGCTGTTTCAGGGCTAGCAAAAACCAGCTTAGAATTAAACACATTCAAGCCTTTATTTTCCATCGCGCCCATATTGAAATCATCAACAGCAACAATCATATAAATATCAAGGTCATATTCTAGACCAAAACGCTCCTCATCCCATCTCATTGCGCGCTTTAGTGACCCCATTGCATGATCACATTTATCAATATTATGCGCTTCAGTATAAATTTCTAACGCAATATCACGACCTGACATCGTAGTAAAGGTATCGCTAATATGCTCTAAATTACCTGCAACTAATGCAAATAAATAAGCAGGTTTAGCAAATGGATCTTGCCACTTAGCAAAATGCTTGCCGTCTTCTAAATCCCCTGCTTCTAGCAAATTGCCATTGGATAATAGAACGGGGTATTTTTCTTTATCCGCGCGAATAAGCGTTGAGAAATAACTCATGACATCAGGACGATCTTGATAATAAGTGATTCTGCGGAAACCCTGTGCTTCGCATTGTGTACAGAAATTACCACTGGATTTATACAAGCCATCCAACGCTGTATTTTTTTGTGGATAAATACGTGTGATGATTTCTAGAGTGAAATTTTCAGGTGTGTTGTTGAGGGTTAGGATTTTATCATCTAATTCGTAACGTGACTCAGCAAGTAACTCACCCTCTAGCTTAATACTCTCAAGCTCCAATTCCTCACCCTGCAACTGTAGATTTTTCTCTGCTTTTGATGCTGGGTTATATTGGTATTTGACGGTCGAGGTGACTAATGTTGATTCTTCGTCAAGATCAAACATTAAATCAATACTTTCTGCTTGGTAGGTAGGTACAGTGTAATCTTTTAGGTAAATGGTTTTTGCTTGAGCATTTGTCATAAGTTTTATTTTTTAATTGATTGTTATTGAATTTTTGTTCCTTGGAGTAGCCTTACTATTTCCTAGCCGCATTTAAACGTTGTAATGCTTTTTTGGCCGCTGGAACATTCTTTTGTGCTGCTTTTTGAAACCATATTCTGGCTTGGCGTAAATCGCGCTTCACACCGTAACCATTTGCATACATCGCGCCAACACTATAAATAGCAAGCGGTATGCCTTTCTTAGCCGCTTTTCGATACCATGCTAATGCTTGTCCGTAGTTTTTCTTAACGCCAATACCATCAACATACAAATCACCGAGCAAAAACATGGAGGCAGGCAGACCTTTTTTAGCTGATTTTGATAACCATTGGAAGGCTCTGTAGACGTTTTTCTTGGTTCCTTTACCTTCTAAGTACATCAAGCCTAAATTATGTTGGGCCAGAGGGATGTTTTTTGCAGCCGCTTTTGTAAACCAGTTAAAGGCATGGTAGTCATTTTTCTTAACACCTAAGCCTTTAATATACATTGCCCCTAAACTGTAATAGGCAGGTATTACCTTTTTATCCGCTGCTATTTTCATGTTTTTAAAGGCATGGTAGGCATTTTTCTTTGTCCCCATGCCATTTGCATACATAAGTCCTAATAAATAATAGACGCCTGGATTACCTGATTTCTCCGCTTTTTTAGCATATAAAAAAGCTTTTCCAAAATTTCGCTTAACACCTATACCATTTAAAAAGCGTTCACTCAGCATTATTTGAACATCCGTCATGCCTTTATTAGCTGCTTTTTCATACCAATGGATGGCTGCTCCCATATTCTTTTTAGTGCCATGGCCATTTTCATGCATAATACCTAGACCACGATAAGCATCAGGAATCCCTTTTCCCGCTGCTTTGCTATAAAGTTGAAAGGCCAATCTAGGGTTCTTTTTTGCACCAACCCCTGTGGCATGCATAGAGCCAAGGGCATACAACGCAATCGGATGATTTTTATCCGCCGCTTTTTTGTACCATTGACCTGCAGTCCATGCATTTTTCTTAACCCCATGCCCCTGCATATAAAGCTCTCCTAAAATATATTGCCCCGCAGGATCACCCTTTTTAGCAAACTCAGATGCAATACGAAAAACAGTACCATAATCTTTTCGCTGATAGGCGGAGCGTAGGTCAGCATTTGGGTCTGCAAAGGCAATATTGCTAGAAAATAAAAATAAAAAGGTCATTAGGAGTAAGTATTTTTTACTGATATTCATAACGTATATAATCATTTGATGGTTAATGGGTATAATTAATGACTTTGCAAAGTCATTAATGCATGAAGTCTAGCGTAGAAGGAGCAATTAATTATGATTTATTTTCTTTTTTAGCGGGTTGCTGAGTAGTAAGCTGCTCAACTAGTTGCTCGAGCTTTTCCACTTTCTCGCGTGTACGCAATAAGACAGCCGTTTGCACATCAAACTCCTCTCGACTGACTAAATTCATCTTGCGTAGACCACTTTCGAGTCCTGAACGTAGATTTTGTTCCACATCTTGGTGTAATTCATTCATTGATGGTGGTAGGAAGGAGGAGAGACGTTTAGCTAAGCCATCAAGCTGATTATTAATATCCATTATTATAAATCCATTATTGTAAAATTTATTATTTGAAACTTTCTAAAAACTATTCTTATAAGGATTATATACGCTATAGTTCGCACAATTTTTAAAAAGAAGATAAGTTATTATGAAATTAACCCCTCGTGAAATATCGACTCCACGCCCAAATATGTCGCTAACCATACCAGAAGGTATGGCTCCTGTAGAGTTTTTCAATAGTCCTGCAAACCTGAAAAACCTAGCTGAAGAAAATGGTTTATTTAGAAGCCCAGAAGACTGGTTAATGTATCGCAAGTTGATTGGCCATAGCTCTGAGTTTGATACCTCTATTATTCTAGACACCTCAAGACGCATCCTTGACCCGCTAGGTCGCCCTGTACGCCGTGACCAATTAGGTCGACAAGAGAAAAAAACATGGTCGCATATGACGCAGATTATTTGTGATTATATGTTTGAAAAATACCCTGACCCTGAAAAGCATCTCGTCCTCTGTGGTGAAGCCAGTCTCGACTCAACATGGCCACTTAACAAGCCTGGCGTACCCAGTATTCGTATGATTCATAATCATTTTATGGTCTTTCCTTACGATAAACTAACAGCCGCTAATGAAGCCAATCCTAATAATGTAAACTTAACGGATAGCGGACACAATACCTTATTTTTACGTCGTTTAAGCTCTGTTTATCATGAATTTTTAGAAGTGCTTGATTTGCAGCTATTAAGGCAAATTCCATCAGAAGAATCAGCGCTTGCAGTAACAGGCTATCCACAAGGTTTGCCAAGTTGGGAGCTTATTGGTGGTGCTAATCGACTCAAAGACCGTTATTTCTGGTATGAATATGAGCAAATTTTAAGAGGATTTTTAGACTTTTATCAAACATTCTTTAGCTTAGTCGCGACAGGTGAAGAAAGAGTCCCTGCTGATGCTAACTTCTCTGACCAGATTAACGATGTCTTATTAGGTAGCAATCGTTTTCTGCGCGTAGCACGTGATTTACGCGAGCAAATTGTTCTTGACCCTCAATTTGCCAATGAAATTCGCTGGCGACCTGCTTACAAACAAATCCTCTACCGAGATGATAAAGGACGCTTGATTGTTACTATCTCACAAAACTCAGTCGGCAATGCGATAACCGAATTATTAGGCATAGTGGTCAATCGTGTAGAAGATAATAAAGAATATAGTAAGCGTGAACCCGCGTTAATCGGACGATTGTTAGAAGCAAGACAGCGTCTGATTGATGCAAACTTAGGTGAAGCAATCTCTGCGCCTAGTTGGCCAAATGGCGAGTTTGTCGCACCAAAGCGATAGGTATTAGTTTATCCCTCCTCCACCTGCTAGGTGGAGAGGACGTTTTATAAGTTCCACGAATATTTTCACATCCCCCACTTTTCCATGATGTTTTATCGCTTTATTTCCCTTATCTTTTTTCCGTGTCCTTCCGTGTCTTCCGTGGCAAAAAAAATCTTTTATCTTTTGTTTCTCTTTCGTGTTTTTTCGTGCCTTTCGTGGACATCTTTTAACCCGGAAGACAGCATTGGACAGCCATAATTTTTCCTTTAATATAGACAGATTATCGGCATTGAATAAATTTTTATATAAAGTAATAGACAATAGGATAAAAGAACGATAGTATAGCCGTCGTTATAAATACAGACTATCAAAGGAATAAATAATGATTGTAGCTAGTCAAAGAAACCGAGAGCTAGAATTCATTTCCCCCTTAGGTGCTGATGTCCTACTGCT
>JAGLDT010000260.1 GCA_023145485.1 Cocleimonas sp.
ATGATTAATAGGGCGGGATTCACCTTTAAGTTGTTTGACGGATTCATCGGAGTTCACCGCAATCACAAGTCGATCCCCTAATGCGCGCGCTTGTTGCAGATAGGTAATATGTCCTGTGTGCATTAAGTCAAAACAGCCATTGCTCATAATGACTTTTTCGCCCTGTTGTTGGGAGCGTTTAATGACTTCTAGTAGCTGATCTTGTGTAATAATGCCTGATTCTGGTTCTGCCTGTGTTTCTAGCACATCTTGTATTTCAATAATAGAGGTGGTTGCTGTGCCCAGTTTTCTAACCACTAATCCAGCGGCTAAATTGGCTAATCCTACTGCCGATGCTAGGTCGGATTTCGCGGCTAATGCGGTTGCTAATGTGCCAATTACGGTATCACCTGCGCCTGTAACATCAAAGACTTCGCGCGCAGTAGTCGGCAAATGCATAGGGGCTTTTTCGCGTTGAAAGAGCGACATCCCTTCTTCGCCCCGCGTGACTAATAAGGCTTGCCAATCAAAGGTTTTTAATAGCTTTTCCCCTTTAGTTACGAATTCTTGTTCACTATTGCATTGACCAACAACGGCTTCAAATTCACTGCGATTTGGGGTAATTAAGGTTGCGCCACGGTATTTTTCAAACTGGGTTCCTTTGGGGTCAATGATAACGGGAATATTCGCTTCACGAGCGGCTTGGATTAATGCGTGCACATCAGATAAGGTACCTTTATTATAATCAGAAAGCAGCACAACGTCGGTATTAGATAACAAGCTATAAAACTTGGCTTCTAGTTCTTTTTTATCAATCGAAGCAAAGCTATCTTCAAAATCAAGCCGAATCATTTGTTGATGTTGGGCAATTACACGTAATTTAAGGGTGGTATCAAAATTAGTATAAGCGAGAAAATGGCAATCAACGTTTTGCTTTGATAATAAAGACTGTAGCTTACGCGAATTTTCATCCTCACCCGTTAAGCCTATAAGTTGTGCTGTTGCACCTAATGCTGCTATATTTAAAGCAACATTGCTCGCCCCACCCGCACGTAATTCATTATTTTTAATATGTACCACAGGAACAGGGGCTTCGGGCGAAATACGTTGACTGGTGCCATGCCAATATTGATCAAGCATGACATCACCCACCACTAAAACACGCGCTGAGGTAAAATCTGGAAGTTTATTTTTCATTATTTTTACCATAAAAAATTATTTTTATTAGCTGAAATTCTCATCCGCAAGTTGACACCACCAATGCCCAATAAGAATATGCGCCTCTTGTATTCGAGCCGTTACATCGCTGGCAACGGTGATTGTGTAGGGGCTGAAATAAGCAAGTTTGCCACCTGTATTGCCTGTGAGTATGATGAT
>JAGLDT010000261.1 GCA_023145485.1 Cocleimonas sp.
GGGGCTATACGCCTTCAATAAACAAACAAAGCCTTTATGTTAGCAAGCATGGTTTAAAAATATCAGTTGCTATTTATTTAGCATAGCCTGCTTTGTCCGTACTTCTAAACCGTGTTACGCAATGTGTGTACGATTTTATTCATGCCGTCGGTGTGACATTTCACTATTTTCAAATTAGTTTGAATAAGATGTTTTGATCCGATATATACATATATCTATATAATGTTTTGTTAATGAATGTTGTAATTTAGCAGAACAAATACACCACGTGTATTTAACACCATGCAATGTGTGCATCTGGCGCTGTGAACATTTTTTCTTATGCGCCATATATATATACATTTTCATTCGTTCATTCATAAAAGAAGGATTGTACGAACACGGATGACTGTAACTCCAAGAACCTTCTGGAGTCGAATGAACAGGAAAGTAGTGTTCGCGTGCGACAAAGGCTTTTACCAATACTGACAACAATGTCAATGTCAATATAGGTCCTCTATTATAGCGCATACCTAATCGTGTGTCCACTGTATGAGGGAAATCAGGTTAACTTACTTAGCTCAGGTGTAATTAGCGTTTTCCCTACAAATCAAAACACAACTAACCCGACCTTTTACCGCACCCATTGGACCTTTCATGACCTAGATTTCGACCTATGTTTTGCACGGATATTCTCAGTCTTCTGTTTTGATGACTACACATATAAACGCACCGAATTAAAACCACGTCACTTTACATAGGTGATGTTGATCAGCAGATTGTTAATAACGTCACTGAGGCGATATTAAGGGTATCAGAGTTAAGTTCTTCTAGGTCACTGTTTAGCTGAGCCGAGTTAAAACGACGGTTTATTACAATAAACCTATCAAACAAAATTGTCGGTGGTTCGTGTAGCCTACTCCTGACCAAAGAGTTCTATGTCGAATATTCAGAAAACACCTTCTTTAAATCTGTAGATCACAAAAACCGTTGTCACAGTTCAGTTCAGTTCAGTTCAGTTTAAGATGGTATCTATGCCCTCGGGAAGGCCAATATGCGCTCTACCCCGTCTCTCAAGAATGTCCCCAGTGTTGCCCATGAAACAGTTCCAATGTTGGTCTGATTGGTGATGTCAGCTTCAGTCATTGCGTACGTGTGGC
>JAGLDT010000262.1 GCA_023145485.1 Cocleimonas sp.
AAGTTGTAGGCAATCCAAAATGGCGGGGATTTTGAGTGTTGTGTTAGCTTCAGTCAGTTCCTTCATGTTTCTTTGCTGATTTATTGCGAGACAGTTAGGTTAGAACATGACGTTAAGTGTATCTTAGCTTTAGATGGATATTAGTTTGAGAAGTGTAAAGTAATTTTGATGGTGTTAAGATAGGGAAAACATTCACAACAGGTGGGCATTTGGTGGTATTCAGGTGGGCATTTGGTGGTACTCGGATGGGCATTTGGTGGTATTCAGATGAGCATTTGATGGTATGAAGGTGGGGAACACCTTTACATCAGGTGGGCATTTGGTGGCATTCAGGTGGGGAAAACATGGGGCCTACTTTCGGAAAAGGGCACCAGTGGGCCCCCCATCAAAATACCATGTTGGTCCCAGCGACCACCAATGAGCAAAACCCAGCATGGCCTCAGCTGGGCTAGCCCACTCAGGCCCAATGTGGCAGCCCAGCTTGGGCCCAGCTAAGGCCAATGTGGAGTGCTAGCTGGGTAAGTGTTTTGATTGAAACACCCACTTGATTAACATTGTTCTTGAAACATTGACTCAATCCTTACACACAGATCTGTGCATATTTATAGACAAGCGATTGTCACACTTTTTCTCAGAAACAGCAAAACCACTCCTTGCTTATTTTTTAATTAAAAAGCACTGAAGGGTTGCCTTCGGTGAGCACATGGTCATAGGCATAGGGATGTCCTGATGTACCACTGAGCATTCCTAGAATACTACAAACAGTACAACCACCATTTTGGCTTAATGTCAAATTCTGAACTCGACTGGTATCTTTCATCACATAATTATTGTTTGACACAGATATACGTTTTTTTGGTTTACACCAAGGACTGGGCATTGCTATTTCACATTCGTTAACCAACAAAAATGACATCCAACATTGATAAGATAAGATAAGATAAGATAACTTTATTATCTCAATTGAGAAATTATAATGTGGTGTGTACAAACAATTGCACAACATTGATTAAGACAAGAAATGTTACAATTCCTACTCAGCA
>JAGLDT010000263.1 GCA_023145485.1 Cocleimonas sp.
CGACCATGCCACCAATCGCCGCAATACCCGGTAATGCAACTTGGCTGACAGAGGAAAGATGCCCTTCAACGACTTCTCTTTTAACTTCTAAACCAATCAAAAAGAAGAAAACAGCCATCAATCCATCATTCACCCACAGTAACAATGGCTTGGCAATTTGCAGTTCTCCAAATCGAATCTCGACATGTGTGTGCAAGAAACCAGTATAGATTTCAGATAGTCCACTATTTTGTAAAATTAAGGCAATAATAGTGACAAAAATTAAAAGAATACCCGCCGAAGAATCCTTTTTTAATAATATGTTAAGTTTAGTTATCATGATGTTTTTTTCTGTTCTCCTGTGTTACTTATAGTCAGCAGATAATAGGTAATTCCAAGAGCTAAAACAACACTTCCTGTTGCAAATATATACAACGGCGTTATCTCCTTGAAGTCCAATATAATCACTTTGCGAGCAATGGCCATTAATGCTGTTGCGACCACTAATTTCAGAGGAATAACATCTGTTCGTAAGTACATCACAATATTTTGATAAATCTCTATTGCAATAAGCACAGCGAGAAAGGCTGCAAATGTTTTTAAAATATCAGTAATTTCAAGCAACATAAAAGGAGGCATCATTAGCTTTTTATAAAGCACATAGATAACGTCTCCTACACCCCAAAAAATAACAAACACCATTAGTATAGCCAATGCCCTAACGGCTATTTTTATCAAAAAATTTAGAAAAGACAATAAACGGTCTTCATGTTCTGTTGGTAGTTCATCATGTTTTTTCATTATTTTATTACTTTTAAGTCTTGCTTAATGCTTCAGAGCGTTTTGCAGCAGCGTTTAAGGCTGTATCAAACAGCTCCACTAAACCACCTTGCAGTAATTGCTCGATTGCAGCTTCTGTTGTCCCACCTTTTGAGGTCACTTTACGACGTAATTCTGCCGCATTATCAGGACTTTCCAGTGCAAGCTTAGCCGCACCAAAGGCAGTTTGCGATACTAATAACTGCGCATCACTTGACGATAATCCCAATTTTTCAGCTGCTTCTTGCATTGCCTCCATCACTAAAAAGAAATAAGCAGGACCACTACCTGATACGGCAGTGACTGCATTTAATTTATGCTCTTCATCAAACCAAATAGTACTACCAACCGCTCTTAAAATAGACTCTGCCAGATTACGCTGATCTTCTGATACCAACGCATTCGCGTACAAACCCGTAATTCCAGCCTGTACCAAAGCAGGCGTATTCGGCATACAACGCACAACAGGCACATTACCACCTAACCATTGCGATAAATTAGCCTC
>JAGLDT010000264.1 GCA_023145485.1 Cocleimonas sp.
TCTTTAAACAAACCCGCAATAAGGCTCTGAGCCATATTGCCCGCGCCAATAAATGTTATTTTTTTCATTTTATCCTTTTTTATGATTTATTTTTTCTTCATTCTTGTCTGTGCTTTATGGTCAACAAATAGTCGGTCATAACAGTGAGTATTATATTTTAAATAAAGACCAATATGTATTGATCTTTTTTATAAAAAAATAGATTTTGACGGCCCCTTCATTGATATTTATTTATGATGCGGTATCGCATTTTTAGCACCTATAAACGTTCACATATTAAATTCCCAAGGAAAGCAAGTTAAAATCAATTCAAAAGAGACTAATATCTTAATCAACGCTACAATAATAGTGATAAAACAAAGCTAAGGAACGTGCATCTTAGTTTTTACACCTGACTGAGCTATGGCGCAATGAAGTTGCTACCATTGGTTATTACTGGAGCTATTGATATGAAATACTATTTGTTACCCTTATTTATCGTTATTTCAGCGGGACTCCCTGCCTATGCTGAACAATCAAAACCTGCCCTTTTCTCATTTCAAGAAGTTCAGCCAACAAAAAATATTAGCAAGATAAGCAGATCAAGACGACTAAAAAGAAGTTCTGCAGTAGAAATCACTGCAACACCCAATGAAGGTGATGTTAATCATGTGAATTACTTTCGCCTTGCTATCCCCAATGCACTTAACATTGATGCTTCTGTTTCTTATCAAACAAAAAATCGAAGCGCAATCGCAGGAGAGGATTATATTGAAACATCAGGCACTGCGACTATTCTTGCGGGTAAAACAGAAACACTGATTGCTGTCACCATTATTGCCGACAGCACCCCTGAGCCTGATGAAAGTTTTGACTTAACGATTAAAAACCCCGTGGGAGCTGTTTTTCCCAGTAGTCAGTCTGAAATTAGTGTGACTCACACTATTATCGACAATGACTCTTCCATTATAACCGCCAGCCATCGTTTAAAACGAACAAGCAATGATTTTGAAGCAACCCTAAAAAAATTAATGCTACAAACCTATGCCAAAATAAGCCCTCCCATTTATTATATTGATGATGTAATGACGGGCGCAGTCACGGAAGCTGGAGATGCTGGTGCAACAATTCAGACCAGTTCAAGTACCAACAACCAAGTTAATGGTGTTGATGAAGCTGACCGTTTAAAAAATGATGACAATTATTTATACGTTGCATCTTCTCAAACAGCCACTATTAAGGCTTATTCTACTCTAGCAGGTAATGCCACATCCTCTGATAAAATCACAATAGATACCAATAATAACCAAAGAATATCAGGGCTTTATTTATTAGGGGAAAAGCTAATAGCTTTATCCAGCACTAATCAATACCAATATGATATGTGGTTTGCACCTAATTACTGGCAAAACCGTTCCACTAGACTTCATTTTTTAACGGCTAAAGAGGGCAAGCTAAGCAAAGAAAACGAGCTAGAAGTCGACGGGCAAATGGTCAGCAGTCGTCGCATAGGTTCTACCTTGTATGTAGTCACTCGACACACGCCTTCCTTAAAAGATCTCATCACCTACCCTGTTAACGAACAAGACGTTGCAACAAACCGTGCCTTAATAGAAGCCGCTACACTTAGCGATCTATTGCCTGATTATTCACTTAATGGGACTAATAAAGGGGATATTTTAAGTACCTCCAATTGCTTTACCACAGAGTATACTGAAACCGAGCATCAACAAATTGGGATTATAAACGTACTCGCTATTGATCTTGAAAATCCTACAGAAAAACCAAAAGGAAGCTGTTTTATCGGCGATGCAGAAGCACTCTATGTCTCAACGAAAGCTTTATACCTTGCAACCACCCAATATGCTTATCAAATGGAAGATAATAGAGCTATTTATGATCCTCAAATAACCACGGATATTCATAAATTTTCTCTAAATGGATTGGATATTAACTATAAAGGCTCTGCTGAAGTTAATGGACACTTAGGCTGGCAACAAGATTTGAAATCATTTCGCATGGGAGAGTTTAAGGTAGGAAATAGCGCCTTAACTCCTGACTCTGAAAGTATCTTTGGTATTATTACTTACACAGGCAGTCAAGTGAGCACTACAGCCTCACCTGCAAGGCTGTATACCCTGCAAGAAGACCTAAGCAAAGCAGGCAGTTTGAAAGTATTAGCCCAGCTACCGAATAATAAATACCCTGCTGCTTTAGGAAAACCTGGCGAACAAATCTATGCCACTCGTTTTATTGGCAACAAAGCCTATCTAGTCACCTTTAGAACCACCGACCCACTCTATATTCTAGATTTAAGCAATCCTGCTGATCCTTTTGTAGCAGGAGAATTACAAGTGAATGGCTACTCCGATTATCTACACCCTATTGGAGAAAACTTTATTCTTGGCATCGGCAAAGATGCAATACCCGCAATCGATAGTTCTGGTGATGCTAGAGGTGCATGGTATCAAGGGGTCAAACTTTCGCTGATCGATATTAGCAATCCACAACTACCTGTTGAAGTCTGGAATAAAATCATAGGCAAACGAGGCACTAATACCACCGTCTCAACAACTCACCATGCCTTCACTACCTTGCAACAAGACAATACACTTAAAATCGCACTTCCTATTAGCTATCATCAAAATGACCAGCCTGTTACACCAGATGAACCCCCAAGAACGTATCATGACTGGAAATATAATGCACTTTATCGCTATGAAATCAATACACTAACAGGCGCATTATCCGAACAAGAAATGATGAAATCCAGCACCATTAATAATGATAACGACTACAACCAATGGCAAGATGATCGCTCTGCCATTATGGGGAATAAAGTACATTATTTGAAGGGAGATGAGATTATCTCTAGGGATTGGTAAAGTCAAAAAAGAAAGTCTTATAGACCTGACCTATCGGCTTCCACATAAATAATTTTCTAGAATCGACTGCTTTAGCCCCGCCAGACAAGGCTGAAGCACTTGTTTTCTTGGAAATTCAATATATGAATGACTATAGGTCTTTTTCTAGGATCTCATCCCAAATATCGCTGTACCAATCCTCACAATCGTTGCCCCTTCTGCAATGGCTACTTGCATATCACCACTCATTCCCATTGATAAGGTATCCAATTCTACCAACCCTTCTTGAATTAGATTTTCTTGCAAACACCGAACTTTAGCAAAAGTTTCACCTTGCAGCTCAACATCGGTTTCAGCTTTTGGAATAGCCATTAAACCCCTTAATTTAATATTCGGTAATTTCACTACCTCCTGTGCTAACGCCAATAACTCATGCGGTAAAACACCTGATTTACTCTCCTCCTCACTAATATTCACCTGTAAACAGATAAATAAAGGTTTCAAATGAGAGGGACGTTGATCACTCAACCGCCTCGCAATTTTAAGCCGATCCACCGCATGAACCCAATCAGCTATAGCTGCAATAGGACGTGTTTTATTGGATTGCAAAGGCCCGATGAAATGCCATTCAATTGCCAAATCCTGCAATGCCTCTGCCTTTTCCAACATTTCCTGTGCATAATTCTCGCCAAAAGCACGTTGTCCACAAGCATAGGCTTCACGTATCGCACTTTCAGGATGGCGTTTACTCACTGCTAATAATTGCACACTATTCGCTTTACGTTGATGGATTTTACTGGCATTGGCAATATCAGTACTAATTTTCTGTAACGTTTCAGATAAGTTTTGCATTTAAGGTATTCCAATGGATAATTTTATCAATAAAAATCAGAAATTCAGTTTATGGATACGCGTCATTCTAGTGCTAAGGTTGATGACACACAACAGCATAAAAGCATAAAATTAGGAGAGAGGATTAACTAATAAATTATAAAGACAATCTCGAAAAGACCGCTAAAAATATCTTGGTGAGCTTGGTATCTTTGCGAGAAATAATAAGTTAGTCGTCATGATGTTTCAATGAGAAATCAGGCGGTGCTGGATAAACTGACAACAGAGAGGTAAAGAAAATGATCCGCTAATAAAAAAGCAAAGAGTAACATCAGATAAACGATGGAGTAGGCAAATAAACGCATAGCCCCTTGATGGTTAGGGCTGTAGTAAAGTCGATAGACATAAAACC
>JAGLDT010000265.1 GCA_023145485.1 Cocleimonas sp.
ATTAGTAGTACACTCCTTCTTTCAATTTCTGACCATTCGATTCAAGCGTATGTAAGCTATCTTTGCTTTCTTCTTTTTCAAGGCGAATATATTTAGGCTCATTAAATAATAAATGGCTGTTACGCATATCATCAGTAGGAGCATCAACCTTAGCAAGATCAGGGATGAATTTACCCCATGGCTTCGTTGTGATAGGTGCTAATAGCTCCATATCTTTTTCGCCATTGCGGAACTTAATGCGCCAGGCGATTGTTCCTTTTTCTTCGTCACGAACAGTACGAACACTTGATCCTAGCGGCGCAAAGTCAGCATAACCACGAACATCAATTGCGTGATGTGGACAAGCTTTTACACAGGAGTAACACTCCCAACACATGTTGGGTTCAATATTGTAAGCACGTCGATTAACGGGATCGATGTGCATAATGTCGGATGGACAAATATCGACACAATGTCCACAGCCATCACAACGAGTCATATATACAAAAGTAGGCATATTATTTCTCTCTTAAAAATAATGTGAATTAATTAATTGATTAAATTTCAGCAGTGACGTGGCTTAGTAGTGACGAGGCTCTTCACGCTTGATACCAAGTCCCATGTTCTCTGGGTTCTTGCCCATGTACTCTGGAATATCTGGAAATTTGCTTTGTACTTCAGCAGAGGATAGATCAAAATCACCTGGTAGGTTTTCTCTTGAACCATCAGCTTTAGTAACACGCTTTTGGAACGCAGCAGCAGGCTTGAAGAACATATGAGCAAACTTAGACCATAGAACAGTAGTAAACAAGAAAGTACTAGCAGCAATGAAGATAAAGAAGAAGAGTGAACCACCAGTGATTGACCAAAGTAGCGCAAACGTTGACATAACAAGCAACGAGACAATGAACATGTCAGCACGATTTACTTTATACCAAGGATTACCTTCAGCAGAAACATCAGCACGGATAACAAACCAGAACCAATATCCACCCACTGCAAGACTTAACGCACCAAGATGCCAAAGAAGCGTAATAATACCCGCATCCGTTAAAGAGAAAATCATAATAGCAGTCGTAGCAACAAACGTGATGAAGCCGTACATGGTAAGAAGATGTGACATTCTACGCTGTGGATTCGAGAATTCAGATGAAGTTAATACTTCATTTGTTACTGTCTTCACGATAAGGGAAGTTTTTTCACCACTAGAAATCGTGCGAGTTGCTGATTTTTTTGCTTTTTCTGCATTTTCAAAAAAGTACTGAGCACTTTTCTTATGCATGACATCTAATAAAGTGCCACCTATGACAAAAAGAAACATTGCAACAACATAAAGCTGCATTGCACCGTGAGAAATAAACCCTGAAGTTACAAGGTCGAGGAAGGGGTTAGACATTGAGCTGGTACTCCTGATGTGAGTTATTTATATCAGGCGCGATAGTGAAGGATTCCTCCCTGCAATACAATTCAACAAATTAGTTCCATACATAAGAAATTTTAATAAGATTGTTTTATAGTCATATCATTGACAAACAGGTTCTTGAATAAATTTTAACAGAAAAATACAAAAAAATATAAATGAATAAAAACAAATACTTATGCTTTATTTTCAAGATATGTTTATAATAATAAAAATCATTAATATTAAATATATCAAATAAATTCTCTCGCCATCAATAAAAAAAATTAATGGATGGTTTTCTTTAGCAAGTATAAAAAATGGTCTTTATTGCTTTTATTTTACTCAAGATCAATGCAAAAACACAATAAGAACATTCAGATACAGCCACCATTAACAATATTTATTTATAAATAAATTTATTCAACCCGCTCAACCGTTAAAACAGTAGCACCCACAGATATAACGCGCACTTTATCATCAATTTCAGCATTTTCGCCTGTTGCTTTCCAGCTAGAATCACCTACTTTGATTCGCCCACTACCATTTTTAATGGCTTGTTCAACTCTATAAACTTTACCAATAAATTCCTGATTAGATTGGTTTAAAAAAGGCTGGTCAGTTTCAATCGGATTACGTTTAAACCAAGTACGACCAAGCCATACTGAAACAATGCTAAAAATAGAAAAAATAACCAATTGAATAGCCCAATGCATTTCAGGAAGAATCAGGGTTATCAAACTAGTAATAGCGGCAGCAATACCTAACCAAAGAAAAAAAGCGACTGGGAAAAATATTTCTAAAATGACTAATAAAATAGCCAAACTTCCCCACTGCCAGTAATTCATTTGATCACCTAGTTGAGAGAGGAGTTCATTCATGATTTATCCCTATCGTTGAGCGCTTCTTTAGCTAGCTCAGCAATTCCTCCAATAGAACCAATCAGACTACTGGCTTCAAGTGGCATCATAATCACTTTTTGATTAGGTGCTTTTGCAATCTCGGTTAATGCATCTGTGTATTTTTGAGCAACAAAATAATTAATCGCTTGTACATCACCTTCGCTAATTGCTTTCGATACCATTGCGGTAGCTTTAGCTTCAGCTTCGGCTAAACGTTCACGTGCTTCCGCTTCACGAAACGAAGCTTCCTTTTCACCTTCAGCAGCTAGAATTTGTGATTCTTTAACACCTTCTGCTTTCAGAATGGCGGCAGCACGAAACCCTTCAGCTTCCAAAATATTAGCTCGTTTCTCACGCTCTGCCTTCATTTGACGCGCCATAGCTTCAACTAGATCATGTGGCGGGTTGATGTCTTTAATTTCAATACGGGTCACTTTAATTCCCCAAGGATCGGTTGCATCATCCACTACACTCAGTAAACGCGAGTTAATTTCATCTCGTTTAGAGAGTAATTCATCTAAATCCATTGATCCCATTACACTACGAATATTAGTCATCGTAAGGTTCATAATCGCACGGTATAAATCATTGACCCGATAAGTTGCTTTTGCAGCATCCATGACCTGATAAAACACAATTCCATCCGCCGTAATCATGGCATTATCTTTAGTAATCACTTCTTGAGCAGGCACATCCAACACCTGCTCCATCATATTCATTTTAGAACCAATATTATCAACAAAAGGGATGATAACGTGAAAACCAGGTTTTAGTGTTTTAGTGTATTTACCAAGGCGTTCAACGGTATACTCCATTCCTTGCGATACTTTTTTAGCTCCCATCATCACGATAACGATGGCAAAAACCAAAATAATAATCGGTAAAATCTCCATATTTTTCTCCTTCTTAAAATAGTTATATTTTTTATTTTTACTTCATGAAAAAGGCCACACAGGTGACCATGTAGCCTTTTATAAAAGAATCTATATCAATAATACAGTTCGTAGATGAGCTTGAGCTTAATCATCACCAAAGGCCATCATGAATTGTAGTACATACCAGAATAATAATCCGACACTTGAAAATAATGATAATGATGCCGCAACATATTGTTCAGTATGGTACTCATGAATAATATTGGAGGTGCTATAAAGTACTGAGGCGGCTGCAAATAGGATCATTGCACCTGAAAACCAAAGCCCTAATGAAAAACCAAAAATCATCGCAGCAACAATAATACCCATAGCGATGAAACCACCAATCATCAAAAATCTCCCCATAAAGGAGAAATTAATTTTAGTTGAAAAGGCGGTAAAGGTTAGACCTGCAACCAATGCAACTGTAATAACGGTGGCATGTAACAAAACATCATCTGCACGTGCTTGAGCCATATAAATTAACGGCATAAAAATGATAGCTTCAGCAACGGTATAAAGTCCAAGCCCTAAATACTGTTTTTCACGTGAAATACTACTATGCGCCCAGTGATCAGCAAGCATTGATACTCCCATAAAAACAGCTAGCACAATCAACCAATACCATTTACTACCTGACAATAGAGCAACAAAATCGGCGGCCACACCTGATTGAATCAATAAGCTTTCCAACACTGCAAATGCTAAAATTGCACCACCGAGATGCAAATAAGTCCGTTTAATAAAATTAGCTCGTTCTGTTTCTGGTACTTTAGCGACAATCTGTCCACTACTTGTATCTAAATAACTCATGATTAATGCCTCAATTCCGACTTGTGCCTCCAAGCTTAGGGCTGAGGATTTAATAACATCCGAAACTATAACGCAAAATTTTTGTTTCAGATTGGATGCTCTCAGGAGGCGCATAGTTATTCTACGCAACGATCTTAGAGCATTCAAGCGTGGACAAA
>JAGLDT010000266.1 GCA_023145485.1 Cocleimonas sp.
CGCAGGAAGGAGCCAAGCACGCTAAGAGCAGCAGAATCTTTATGCCCTGAAGGGGCGGCTGGATAAGCTTTACCACAGAAATTAACTTGGGTGCTAATCGCCCACCCTTGCATGATTTTACTGGGTGTCCAGATGATATCTGAGCTTATGGGTTGCTCATTATTATCCGCCTTTTGCCATTGCTTATCGAGCGTTTGCTCAAGTTCAGGTAGACTTTTCTCATCCGCTATGAGTACAAATTGACGTGGCGCCGTGATTAATTTTTGGTGTAATTGCTGTAGCTTCTCGCTGAAATCGCGTAGCGCACTTTCATCTTGAAAACTTGCATCCAATATTTTTAGATTTTGAATACTCAGCAGTCCATTATTACGATTTGAAATACTGGCGCGTGCCGAAATACCTGCACTGGCCGCTAGGCTAGCAAGAAGATGCCCTCGATTGGTGATGCCCGCCTCTTGGGAGGCGCGCATTTGTGCAATGAGTTCTCGTAGTCGGTTTAGTTCATCAAAGCGTGCTTCAAAAAAAGTGCTGTGTAACAGCGCACTGAGAGCATTTTGATTACGTTCTAGCGCTTTTCCATAGAGTGAAAAATAGCCTTTTACACGATTGCTATCGCCTATTTCACTGTATCTAGAAGTGCCCGCGCTAATACCGCCTGTGACTGCCGCTTGCCATGCTTGTACTTGTAGATAATCTTTATTGCCAATACCTAACTCAGTAATGAGCGCATTATACAGTGGTAATAAATCGGCTAATTCCTGCGCCATTTCTGGGATTTCAACAACAATACGTTGATAAATAATGCCATTTGTACCTGCATTATATTGGGTTAGCGATTGTTGATTCGACAGAATAGACGACACGCCTTTGATGTGCTTAATATCGGATTTAACATCGTCTAAACCTACTTTAGGGAGAATTTCAGGATCATCTTCCTGCTCTTGACGTGCTTTTAAGTCAGCGGCAAGTTTAATCGTCTCCTGTTTTTCAGACTCACTCATGGCCGCTTTCATCGTTGCAAGACGTTGGGCTTCATCCGCCTCTTCCTGTTGATTCTTTTCAGCATCAGGAGACATGACTAAGCGTACACGATGTGGATTGTCGAGCAATAATTTACGTGTGATATTTTTAATATAAGCAGGATCTTCAATATTTTTATAAAGTTGCTCAATGGCTGAATCAAGATCCAGCACAGCAACAGGGTCAGCATTATAAAGCGCAGGAGAAACCGCTTTCATAATCAACTGCAAGCCATAAGGATAATGACTCCCGCCCACTTCGCGCTGTGATAATTCAATTTGATGCAAGATGGATTCTAATTGCTCTTTAGGAATACCGTTTTCAACAACATCTTCTAAAACACCCATAATCAGTGCTTCAACCGCATCCGCATCTTTCGCCTCTGAACCTTCCAGACCACAAGCAAAACAGCCCTCTTTCATATCACTATCATAACCACAAAGTGGAGAAGGTGAAGTACCAAGATCACTCGTTTCAAGTGCTTTTTGCAGGGGGGATGCGCTATTATTTAATAACACCGCAGAAAGTAATCCTGCCTCAAGATTTTCTTTAAGGTTGGCACTTTCGCCCAAAACCCAGCCCATAACAATATGTGTTTTTTTGCTTAGATCCTCTTCACCATCAAGCGCATAACGGTCTTCGATTTGCTGTGGTTGCGTATAACGAGTCACATTGGCAATACTTAAATCGATGTCTTCTTTTTCAAACTGAGACAAGGCTAATTCATCAATGCGAATTTGATGATCGCTGGCAGGAATATTACCAGCAGTCATAATAATGGCATTAGAAGGATGGTAATGACGTTTATGAAAAGCGACTAGATCATCATGCGTCAAATTAGGAATATCGCTAGGTTCGCCACCGCTATTAAAATGATAGGTATTATTAGGATAAAGCGCTGTTTGCAAGGTCTGCCAAACACGACTTACAGGTGAACTCATCGCGCCTTTCATTTCATTAAAGACGACCCCTTTATAGACAAGGTTGCTTTCTGAATTATCTGCTTCATCAAACTCTACGCGCCAGCCTTCTTGACGGAAATCGAGATAGTCAAGATTAGGGAAAAAAGCCGCATCAAGATAAATTTGTAAAAGGTTATCAAAGTCTTTACGGTTTTGAGTAGCAAAAGGATAGGCGGTCCAATCTGTTGAGGTAAAGGCATTCATAAAGGTGTTTAATGAGCGGCGCAACATCATAAAAAAGGGGTCACGTACAGGAAAACGATCACTCCCGCAAAGTGAGGTGTGCTCTAGAATATGTGCTACACCTGATGAATCTTGTGGCACGGTTAAAAAGGCAACGAAAAAGACATTATTATCATCGTCAGAATTTAGGTGAATATGGGTTGTGCCAGTGACTTTATGTTTATATTCCTCAAAGGTCAGGTTGAGGGTATCAATTTTATGTTTGCGTATTAATTCGAAAGAGGGGGCTGCTTTTGTTGTCGATTGTGACATGAAGTTATTATTATCCTTTTGGGGTGATTTGTGATGAATCATCTTACAAAAGAATGATTGATAGCTCTAGTTGTTTCGGTTAACTAGTAAATATTTTTTGTTTTTCATCATCCTTAGGTTGGATCATATTAGCGTAAAAAAGATTGATCATATCACTAGAAAATCACCCTAAAAAAGCCTCTTTAGAAGCTAAATAAATACTTTCTTCAGCAGTATTGTTGCGTCCTAAAAGAGCATTGCGATGTGGAAAGCGTCCATATTTTTTGATTATCTCCCGATGGTGTTTGGCAAAACGAATATTGCCTTCAAGCCCTGATGCAACAAAGCAGTTAACCGCGTTATCTTGATCTATCATTCTTTCGCTATGCATTAGCGGCATATAGAGAAAGGCTATTTTCTCTGCACCGGACTGCTGCATAATGTCTTGATCAAAACCTTCTTTAATGGCGTGATAGCAGACTGCAACCGCTTGTTGCTCAGAGCTGAAACTTTGAGCGGTATTGCGAAACATATTCAGAGGAAACTGATCCAGAATAATAATGAGCGCAAGGCATCCATCAGCGGTATTTTTCCAATCTTCTAGTTTACCTTGAATCGCTTTTTTCCATAAAAATTCATATCGAGCATGGATTTTCATATCAAGTTCAGGCGTTGATGAAAACCATGCTTTTTTTATGTTATCAGAGTACCAGAAATCAAGAATGTCAGCCGATGTGTGATGATAATTATTAGTGTTTATAAATCCCCCTATCAAAAATGATAAATGTCAATGGTTTGATTCAGCTTGTGTGTATACTGCGTCAAATATACTTGCAAGGTTCAATATAAGGTTATTTAAATAGCTTGAACATCCCCAATAAAAATAATAAGGAATTCCCTATCATGAATGTTTTACTAAATGCGTTTATCCAAGGTCTATTAGTTGGAGCTATTATAGCTTCTGTTACGGTTGTTTTTTATTTGTTTTATATGAAACTTAAAGGACAAAATGCGGAGTCTTGATAAGTAAGTCTATAAAATAGATACAACTCTCCGCTGTCTCTTGGTGGGGATCTCTAAATATTATCTATATTCCCTCCCGTAAGAAAATTCCTTTCTATCGTACCTGCTTGTACAGATTAAATCCATTATACTACCTAGCAATGATCACAAATAAAGGTATTTCATATGGTAAATTCACTTCAAGATCAACTGCTTGGTGCAGGTTTGAGCAATAAGCAAAAAGCGCGCAAAATCAACTCTGCAAAAAAGAAAGCGGTTAACCAAAGCCGCAAAGAAAACACAGAGCTAAAAAATGAAGCCGCCGATCTGGCTGAAAAAGCACGTCAGGAGCAATTGCTTAAAAGCCAACAGTCGAATACTGAACACAATGAACAGGCCAACCAAAAAGCGATTGCCGCACAAATACGTCAAATTATTGAAATGAATAGCATTGAAAAAACTAAAGATCATCAAGGGCAGACTTATAATTTTACCGATGCTAACAAAATCAAAACACTTTATGTCTCAACACAAAATCATGACCTGATTAGCCGTGGTCGCCTAGCGATTGCCAGACTAGAGCAAAGCTACCACTTGATACCGATGGAAGCGGCGAATAAAATTAATGAGCGTGATAGTCGCTTTATTGTGTTGCTAAACGATCCAATGAAAGTTGATTCCGATCAGAATGCGGACGATCCTTATGCCGATTATCAAATTCCTGATGATTTAATGTGGTGATTTTTAAGGGTGACTTGTCATAAGACAATGTGTTGATCGTGACTATTTGTTTTAATCTACTGATTAAATTATCTAAATGGAACGTATGAAAAATATATTATCAATCATCACAGGTAGTGCATTTATTTTTATTGCTTTACTTGTATTGCAGCTAGTTTCTTTGCTTCTGATGGTGTCTTATAAGATGCTATCTAAAGACTATCCCTTTTTAAATGATATAGATCCCAGTATTTTTAGATACTTGGTTGCCATACCCGCATTTTTATTCGTGATGTTTACGGGTGGTTATATTGCTGCAATGATCGTTAAAAATAAGGTGATTTTGCATACGTTTACTGTAGGGGTCATAACCACAATGGGTAGTATGTGGTTTGCATTAGATTATATGAAAATCACGCTAACAGGTGCTATTGTGATGGCGCTAATGCTTGCTGCAACGGTCGCTGGAGGAATGTTTTGGCAGAGAAGGAATAAGGGATAACTTCTTAATCAGTGGCAGGAATGCAATATAATGGTTTAAGCTTCATAGCGTATTCATAGCAACTCCCTGCAATTCTTCAGCGCTAAATAATGCTGAAACCAATGGAAACAATCGTCGCTCTTCCAAACGTGTATGATCTCTTAGTAATATGCCAAAGTCTTCCAGTTGATCCATGCGCCCCTTGGTCATATTGGCTGACAGGGTACGCATCTGGTGGTGTTGCTCTCTTAAGCGTGCTGTAAGGTCTGCATCTTCATGTGCATCAGCGATTAGTTTTGGGCGATATTTCCCCTCAAAAAGAGAAAAAATAAATAACTCTTCTTTTATAAAGTGCGCTTCCCAGCGACTACTAAACGCTTGTGCTATTTGTTCACATAACACTTTTATTTGTAATTTGTCATTATTTTTTGCTGTTTTAATTGCTTTGTTTGCCAGTACTAATGATAAATGATGCTCTCTTGATAAAGGGCGTAGCGCTTCTATTCTTTTCATTTATAACTCCACTCGTTGATGGTACATGGTCATTATAAGCTGATTTTAATAGAGGTAGTATTGTTTTGCTTTAATCACAGTTATCAATATCAGCGATTCGAACCCTTCCTGTTATCGCTATGATTATTTTTTTACTTTGCTTAGAAGCAATTGTAATACAGACATTGCCACCATTGGTGCTTCTGCCTGACATGGTATAGCCAATATGTTGGCGAAAAGATCCAGAGGTTTTAATGCGAATGTCGTTAGCGAGACGATCGTGAACTTTGATTAACTCAAACCCATCGTTAGTGCCATCGCCATCCCTATCACAAGTCATTGCCGTGTCGTACACGCCATTGCTATTACAGTCTGTGAACATAAGCCAGCCATTGGTATAATCAGATACAGAAGCCGTTGTTTCACAGACATCATCAGAGGATGATTTTATGGGACAAATATAGACATTCATACGCCGCTTCAATGATTCACTGCGGATATAAAAAAGGTCTGTGGCTATTTCATTTGTAACGGTTGACATACGACTGGCTTCTATAAATGATTTCATAGAAGGTGTTGCGATGCTCATTAATATGCCTAACACAGATAGAGTAGTCATCATTTCAATAAGGGTGAACCCTTTAGTGAAATGTAATGAGCCTATGCTATTAGAGAGTGTATTCATTGTCCTTGTGATTGACTCCAATAAACAGATTCAAGAATACCACTATTGTATGACGTAATCTGTGAGCGTTTTTTGCCAATGCGAAGGTCAACATATTGTACACAGTTTGCGGCGGTACATTGCCCCCCGTCACTCGCGCTGGGTTCATTAAAGATCACTTGAATATTGCCAGGAATCTCATTGGCACTAATAATGGTATAGAGATCATTGTTATTTGGATTACCTCCATTACCGCTCAGATCCACCATAGAAGCACCTGTCAAAATATTGATAACATAGGCTCTACCCTGAATTTCTGGCAGGTTACAATTAACGCCCGATTCACTATTGGCATAGACATTAGGCACTATTGTGGTGAAGAGTACTTTACCGTGACTGGTCGTGCTGTCGGCGAGAACTTTTTCACCTTCGGATCCAAAGTTTAAATACCAACCTTTTTTATCCGATTTGAAGATGCCACCTGCAGTAATGGGGTTATCAACCGCAATACCATTCTCACTATTGCTAATGGTGACGGCTAATAAATCAGAATCATCTCCCGTGTCTTCATCGGTGATCGTTTCAAAATTTTCTGGTAAGGGCGAATAGAGATGCTCATCCTTTAAGACGTAAAAGCGGTTGGTAACATCCGTATCCAGTGGGCGAGTACGATCTCCACTCCCCAGTGAAATAAGCAATGATTGTGAGGTTCCAGTACGTATAATAGAGACATCAGGCTCAGAAAAGAACTTGCGGTATTCTGTGGTGTCATCGGTGATTCCTGAAAAATCGGCAAATTTAATGAGTTTGGCATCAGCAAGATCATATAAACTTGATGTATCGCTATCTGTATCCGTAAGATCGGTATCTAGCTCCACTCGCCAGACATTACCTTTAACATCCGCAAAGTATAGGCGATCAATTGCACCATCACGAT
>JAGLDT010000267.1 GCA_023145485.1 Cocleimonas sp.
TTCCGTGAAGGTTATGACCCACACGTTAAAGCACATAATCCTGATGTGAAAAAAGGCGATGTCTATTTCTACGGCAATAAGGACGGTAAAGCGAATATTATCACCGCACCGTACGAAGCAGCCCCTGAGCCACCGAATGAAGAGTTTAACCTTTGGTTATGTACAGGTCGTGTGCTTGAGCATTGGCATTCTGGCTCAATGACCCGCCGTGTGCCTGAGCTGTACCGCGCGGTGCCTGATGCGCTGGTTTATATGCACCCCAACGATGCAAAAAAGCGTAAATTACGGGATGGCGCGAAGGTCAAGATTTCTTCTATTCGTGGTTCTATTATCACAAAAGTTAGCACCCGTGGTCGTAATAAACCCCCTGAAGGATTAGTGTTTGTGCCTTGGTTTGATGCCTCGCGTCTTATCAATAAATTAACACTTGATCAGACCGATCCACTTTCAAAAGAGACAGATTATAAGAAGTGTGCTTGTAAAATTGAGAAAGCTTAAAGCTGAGTTATAATTATACAGGTAATATGTGGCGTAGTTGACTACCGCTAAGTCACATATTTCTCCTGAGCTGTCGGGCTAATCATGCAGTTTTAGGGATATTATAATTATTCAATTTTATAGGTGAGCACATATGTCTAGTTCCCAATCCAAAAAACCTCAAAATAAGAAGCGTGGTATATCACGTCGGCATTTTCTAAGTAATCTAGCAGGAACAGCCTGCGGAGTGGGGTTATTTGGTTTGGGTATTGGCGTTTATTCAAAATCAGCCAGTGCAATTAATCCACTGGCAATACGTCCGCCTGGTGCATTAGCAGAAGAAGATTTTTTATCCGCCTGTACGCGTTGCGGTATTTGTGTGCGGGATTGTCCGTATGACATTTTAAAACTAGCAGAAATCGGTGATGAAGTGCCAACGGGTACGCCTTATTTTATCGCACGCACCGACCCTTGTGAAATGTGCGAGGATATTCCTTGCATTCCAAATTGTCCAACAGGCGCTTTGGATCACAGTTTGACGGATATTAAGAAGTCAAACATGGGTACTGCTGTTTTGATTGACCAAGAAACCTGCATCGCCTTTTTAGGATTGCGTTGCGAGGTTTGTTTTAATGTTTGCCCTGTCCGTGGTGAGGCAATTACCTTGGATATGCGACATAACGACCGCTCAGGACGGCACGCAATGTTTATTCCTGTGGTGCATTCTGAAGCCTGTACAGGCTGTGGTCTGTGCGAAAAGGCGTGTATTTTAGAAAACGAGTCCGCGATTAAAGTATTACCGACGCATATAGCAAAGGCAGATTTTGCCAAACATTATCGTCTGGGTTGGAAAGAGCAAAAAGAAAAAGGTACAAAGCTGATCAAATCAGAAGACAAGCATCAATACAATTTACCTGAAGGCGTTCGTTACGATCATCATGGCGAAGGTTTGATTACTGATGAGGGTGGTAACCCTGTGATTAATCCTCCTGAGAAAAAAGATAACGAGAAAATAAACCCCTTGGATGTGCTAAAGAACGGCATTCAGGAGGCTAAATAATGGCTAAGTTAGTGATTGGCAAAGAAGCCATAGAGAAAAAAGGGTGGTGGCAAGCGTATAAATGGCTGATTTTACGACGTGTTAGTCAGCTCAGTATATTGGCATTGTTTATGATGATTCCGATTTGCAAAATGCTGAACCCTGACGGTGACTGTGCGTTAGGTTGGATTTTAAAAGGCAATTTATCCTCCAGTAAATTATTTGACACTATTCCAATGACCGACCCGTTATTGTTTTTGCAAATGCTCGCATCAGGTTTTACCAGTATTGCGGTCGAAGCCATGATCGGTGCCGCCATTATTTTTGCTTTTTATTTGCTAGTGGGTGGACGCGTATTTTGCTCTTGGGTTTGTCCCGTGAATATCGTCACTGACGTTGCTTTTTGGCTACGAGAGAAATTAGGTTTACGCGGTGGAACACGTTTCTCCCGCAATGTGCGTTACTGGATGTTAGGCATGATTTTAGTGCTATCTGCGATCACAGGCTCCCTAGCGTATGAACTAGTCAACCCTGTTTCGATGTTGCATCGTGGCCTATTCTTTGGCATGGGACTCGGTTGGTTTGTGATTGCCGCTGTGTTTGTGTTTGATGTGTTTATCACTAAGCGAGGCTGGTGTACGCATATTTGCCCCATGGGTGCTTTTTATGGATTGATTGGAAAAGTCAGCCCGCTAAAAGTAAGAGCGGATGCTCGAGCAGATTGTGATGACTGTGGCGAATGCTATGTCGTCTGCCCAGAAGCACATATTCTAAAGCCCGTATTAAAGGGTGAAAAGAAAGGCATTCCACCGATTGTATTAGCGGGAGAATGCACCAACTGTGGACGCTGTATCGACGTTTGCGGGGAAAAAGTTTTTGAATTTGGGAGTCGCTACAAAAAGGACGCTCAAAAGGAATAATTATACCAAAAGAGAGTCTGATGGAGGCTGTTATGAAGAAACCGTTACTAACAATCGTTGGAGCATTGATGTTATTGCAGACTCCGTTTGCAACAGGAGAAGAGACTGTCACTATCTCAGTCAAAGACCTGAATGCACTCAAGTCGCTTTGCACCTCGATTCAAGGCGCAACAGCGACAACAACCACCGCACCTGTGCCTGCAAAAGCACCTGTTGTTACTGCAGAAAGCAGTAAAGCAGTGCCTGATATTGGAAAAGCAGTGGATGTTGCTTCATTAAGAGGCTTTCATGAGCTAGATAAAGAAGCCAAACCCGTTGAGAAAAAGAAACAGTTTAAAATCAGCGGTGGCATCGAAAGAAACTGGGCGCTACAACCCCCAAGCATCCCGCACAGTATTGAAAAAGACAGAATTACACTCAACGGCAACACCTGTATGAAGTGTCACAGCAAAG
>JAGLDT010000268.1 GCA_023145485.1 Cocleimonas sp.
ACGTGAGTGATGATCATGAATGTGTGTTTTAAAGTGTCCTGTAAGATGCTTGATATTCGCTGTTAATAGCGCGACTTGCACCTCCGAAGACCCGGTATCAGTGTCTGATGTGCGATATTCTTCAACGATTTTCGCTTTTGTTGCTGCGTTCAGAGACATGTCCAAAGTTCCAGATTAAATCCTAGCCTATAGGCTGAGGATGGTTGCTAATAATGATCGTTTTCACGACCCCTAAAAAGGGCGCGATAGTATCATGGTCTTTGATAAATGTGTAATACTAAACAGCTTATTTCAAAAACTCCCACTCGATGTTTAAATTTTCAAAAATAGAGACGCTGATACTTTCCTCAAGTGACGAAACACTTGGTAAATCATAGATCCCTTCTTCATTCAAACAATAGATCATCACCCATTGCTCCACTGGATGAATAATCCAATATTCACGCACGCCATGCTGTTGGTAAAGCATGCGTTTAGCACCCATATCTTTAACAGCCGTTGAAGGTGATAAAATTTCCACAATCCAATCAGGTGCTCCGCGACAACCTTTCCTATCTAGTTTTGATTGATCACAAACGACCAGTAAATCAGGCTGTACAACCGTGTCAATTTGATCATCTGCTTCATCTTTTTGAGGTAAGCGTACATCAAAAGGGGCGACATAACCTTTACAAGACTTTCCTTGTAAATAATTTCTTACCTGTCCTGCTAATTCAAATACAATTTCCTGATGAATACGTAATGGTGCGTTCATTGCATAGGCTGTGCCTTCAATTAACTCCCAGCGTTCATCCTCTGGCCATTGACAATAGTCCGCATAGTAAAAATGATCTTTTAACTGTTCTGCTGTACTCATTATTTAGTGACCTTTATTTTTTATGACACACAGAGGACTGAGGAACATACTCCCTCCGTTATTACCTAATATTAGCATAGTTGAATGTTTGATTTTCCGCTATGCTGTGATTTCGCTATGTCAATGTACGTTAAATACTCAAAGCATAATAGCCTTCCTAATTGCTCAATTACTTCGCCTTAACAATGAAAAAATTTAAACGATACCGTCATCTGCTAGTCTTACTCTCGATACTCTTCTCCTCTAGTGCCTGTAATAATAGTAGCGAAGTATTCGAGGAGGAATTTACACCACTTAGTTGCACTATTCCTGGAGAGCTTCAATTAGGTAACGAAACAAAAGATTTACTGAGTCAATACAAAAGGTAGTATTAGAGCGCATTATCGAATAATTGCTTAAAAATACGCAAAAAAAATGTGATGATTGCACTCTTGTTAAAATGGAAATAGGCAACGATGCATCAACTTCTAAATAACCTAATTAATCTACTCAAGTGGCCTGTCGCATTCTTTTCTATTGTGCTACTGATCCCCGTTAGTCAACGTCTATGGAATGTGCTGGATTATATTTACCACCATTTTGATGCCTACTCTTTGTTGCTCTATGGCATGGTCAGCTATTTCATCCTCTGGTATTTATGGCTACGCTACAGCGTTATGATGCGCTGGTTTAGTACCTTAGAGCATGAACTAACCCATGCAACCTTTGCTATTTTATCGCTCAACCGTGTCACTGCATTAAATGCAACAGGTCATGCTGGGGGTGTGATGCATTATCAAGGGTATGGAAACTGGGTTATCACCTTAGCCCCCTATTTTGTCCCCACGGTTAGTCTCGTTGTACTACTCATTTTATCCCTTGCTAAAGCCACCCATTACCCTGTTTTACTTTTTATTATGGGGTTCAGTATTGCTTATCATCTACAATCAACATGGCAAGAAACACATCACGGACAGACTGACTTACAACAATCAGGCTGGTTATTTGTCTGGCTTTTTCTACCCACCGCTAATTTATTAATGATGCTAATGATGTTAACCGCACTGCCTAATGATGCGTTAAGTGCTGAACGTAGCTTCCATTATATTTGGCAAGATGTGCAACAATACTGGATTACTTTTAAATCATTACAAACAAATCCATAAACACGTTTGACAGCAAAACCAGTGAGAGGAATCTCCAAGCAATTAAGTTACTTGGAACTTCCTGACAAAAAAGTAAGGCTCTATTTACAAATTTATAAATAGAGCCTTACTTTTTTATTATCTCACGCCTTTAAAGATAGAAGCGTTTCACAGTTAGACGTTAGTCATTATCATGCTTATCGGCTAAATCTGTTAAAGGAATCAGTAGCTGATAAGGGGTTGGTAAAGAATTGACCGATACGACTGCAACGGGTTTGAAATTATTGCCTTTATCCGTTTTTGCATAAGCTAAGGCTGATACTATCTTCATAGAAGAGTCGGGATCTTGCGTCATAATTTCCTTTACAGCGTGTTGAATAATATCTTTTCTTGAACGTAATCTTGCATCATTGTCCAATTTGAAAGCAGACCATTTAACACCTAAGCGTTGCACTTGCCCTTCATTCGATAACGCCATGCGTATATTATTACCATAGATAGGTAATCCATTAATTTGGCGTTGAACATACACTAAACGGTACATTTCATGAAGATCTTCGATTTCCTTAGCACCTGCTTTAGCGCCACCTGCCATTTGCATTCTCATTAATGGGTCTTTCATTTCTTCCAAAGAAAAACCAAGTTTTTCAAATGAATTTAATGCAATTTCTTGTGCTTCTTTTTCTGGAATAGCTTTTGTTTTAGCATCTTTTTCAAAATTCCAAGCATGTATTCTGTTGATATAACGCATTTTTCCTTTTTTTGAGTCTAAACGCACAAAACGGTTACCCTCTGCAATCTGTGTTCCGCCCTCTGGAGGCTTTTGTTCAAACCCTTTATTACCTAACACTTCTGCTACCTTATTAAAAGAGAGACGAGCAAGAGGATTTGAATCTGATTTTGCACTTAGGATTGATTCATCCCAATCAGGTAAAGATTCCTCGATTAACGTCGCAATCGTGCCTTCTTCTATGCGATTATCTCCCTTCAATGCTTTCTCTTCTGCAAAAGCAACCAAGCTAGTGGATAATATTGCTACACCTAAAATCAATTGACTAAGTTGTTTTTTCATATTTGTTTTCATCGTATATTCCTTTATTTTCCTTCAATTTATTCAATTGATATTTTTATTGGCTTCTATCACTATTGATGACTGTTTCAGCTTGTGGATCACAACCTGAAATAAACGTTACGCCCCAGTAACCAATACTGCTGGGATCTGAATGCACATTGTTATAGCGCTCAGTCCCAATACGATTCCAAGTGTCTGAACTATTCGCTCCCACCGCATAAGAAACAGGGCATTGATCGTCATTATCAACGATATTAGGTATATACATATTGTCCAACCAAGAGTCTGCTATGGTTGATGAAAAAGCATCATCTGCAAAATCCTCATAGTCATTCACAAGTCCTGATCCAATCCACATCAACCCATGAAAACCATTCACTTGATGTAAACGTCCAAATCCTTGCCACCAACTACTCCATTGGTTGTCATCCATACTTTGACACGACGATAAATGTAAAAACTCTAAATCTTGATCACCAGCCTCCATTTCACTTCGCATGATATTGCAATCTCCCCCGCCCGATTCATTAACCCGTACACGACCTCCATAATTGTTGCCTGACTCAAAACCATGCAGTGCGATTAAAGCGGCATCCCCTTCATCCATATGATTATGGTCATTACCCCAGCTAACAACAGAACGATCTGCAAACAGGCTGTTAACAAGATGTCCATTGACCTTTCGTCCATCACGACTAAACGCATCCGCACAGTGCCCTGAAAGACACCATCCAAAGATACTATAACCTTCATCCGTAATCTCGTCGTACCACGCATCAGCCATATTATCCCACGCATTACGTGTGCTTCCAGAACAGCCAGCATTCCATGTTGTGACCGCATAGCTTTTAGCTTCTTGTCGAGCCTCTGCTGTTGTTGCTAACAATGCAGGCATTAATAATGCAAATGCTGTTAATGTTGGGACTATTGTTTTCATTTTATAAGCTTTCATCAATCCTTCTCGCATAAATTAATAAATATTTTTTTCTTTATATTTAGTAGATCTCCTCTCTACGCAATAAAGAATACAGAGGGTGAAATACGCGTTCTGTGAGATTTTTCACAAAATGGTAAAAAAAACTAAAATAAAGATATGAAATGACTAATAACCATTCAGCTAGTTATGCTTTAGTAAAACAAGGGGAGGGGAGATTCATTCTTTATCAATTCCACTATAGCAATACAAATTATAGTGGCAGTAGTATCCATACCTTTTGCTATTATATTGGTAATAAATAATATTCTAATACTGTTGACTTTTTGTTATAAATATGATTTTTTATAATAGCCATTGATCGAATAGATTTATTTTCAGGTGAGATATAAGTTTAATAACACGCTAGCTAGGAACAACTATCATGAATACAATCAAAACATTTTGTCAACATTGTGTTGTCGCAGGAATTATTATGCTATCCATTATTACAGGGGTTGTATTAGTTTGGACGCAGTTTTTTATCTAATTTTTTTGCTGATTATTTAAATTAAACCTGAAAGCTGACTTCTGATGGAAGTCGCTTTTCAGGGCGCTACACTCTCGTTAAAAAACACCTTTCAATCAATTCACGCTCTGGCTCAATGCCAATGACCTTGTTAAAATACAAACAATAATCAAAATAACCGACTAGGTAATAAGCAATGACGATTGATCGAATGATTCACTTAGCCGTGGGAATCGCTTTTTTTGCGCTCTTTTTCAAGCTATCAAAAACCTCGAATAACTCAAAACTATTCATAACAGGGCTAATCACCATGGCAGTCGGCACGTGGATGCCCGACTGGGATCTCTGGCTAGGCATCGGCTATCACCGCAGTCCTCTCACCCATAGCGCATTACCTGCCATCCTCTTTGGTATTGTTGTGTTTAAAAGCAAACTCTCACCGATGCTATTGATTGGTTTCTGCTTAGGACTAGCCTCGCACCTGTTCTGGGATATTATCGCTTACGGTAACGTTCACTGGATTAAAGGCGGAAATAATGATCGGCTATTTTTATTTGTTAATACCGTTTTATTGATTATTGCAGTCATTGTGGTTAATCATCGGTATTTTGGGAGTCAGAAGGTTAAATAAATCTAGTTTTAATTTCAGGAACTATAGGGATTTTATTGTTAGTGAAAATTCAATAACACCCCCTTCCTTAACCCCGTATTAAGCTATTGGGTGTTATTTTACCGAGTGCTAAATAGACAATAAAAATAATCATAACGGGGAACTATGATGCCTATACTAATAAGCTTACTACTAACAGTGGGTCTTTTCGCGCTCTTTCTAAGCGTTCAACGCTACGCAATGGCATTATCATTTTTGATTATTTTGCTTTTTTTAGACTCCAAAAAACACAAACTTTATTTTCAGTCTGTCTTGCCTTCGTTGGCACTTGGTTTTGTTATGCTGTTCTCATCGCAGGCAATGGCAGGACCCGCCCCAACGCCTAATATTGCGACGGATGTGCCTGATAAATACCTTGTAGGTGAAGATTTTTGTTTTACGGCAACGTTTAGCAATAGCAATGACACGGGTTATGGACCTTATTTGCGTCTTATTACAAAGCCTGATTTTAGTTTTATTTCTTCTTCGCTCTTAAATTTGCCTGTTGAAGTAATCCCTGTTGCGGGCACACTTCCTGGAGCATCTCCTGGGTTGATTGATCCTATTTCAGGGACGGTTATAATAGGGCCAGCAGGTTCGAGTGTCACTATTTTACGTTTACCGATTGGTTCAGTGGTGACAGGGGGGATTCCTTTAAATGTTAATATCTGTATTGATTTTGATAAAGATGCAGTGATTGATGTCATACAAAATGACGCAATACAAATTGTCCCTGCGTATGAATACGGGGATACCGCTACAGGAGATAATGGAACGATTATTGGGAGTGTTGATAGTAGTCCTGTAACGCCCGAGTTGATTCATTTTACAGAGCATTGGATTTCTCCAGAAACTGAAAACCCTCCAGGCCCTGAGTTTCCTTTTCCTGTTCATGGGATAGCCAATATTGCTTCTAACTTAACGGTTACCCCTGTCACCTTTCCAACGATTAATATTGATGAAGAGCGTCAATTTGTGGGGCCTATTACGATAACAGGTGGAACAGGTTGTACTATTACGGCTACTTCCGCAACAGGTCAGGTACAAACAGGTAGCTCGCCTTTTTCTCCGACTCATATGACAGTACCAGGAGGAAAATTGGATGTTGACTGTACTAGTGCTATAGGGACTGGTACCGAGGGGGCTTGGGAAAGCACAGATGTATTGGTTGATTTTTCTGTTTATATTATTGATATTCTTGATGAGACAGTTTGTACTACAGAGGCTGATCCTTGGGTAAATACAGGTAAGCATGTCGTTATTCGAAAAGGAGGTTCTACGACTTCAGTTCCTGGAAACACCTTAACCTTTAGCCTAAATTTTGCCGTCAGTGAATACGCGACGGCAACTTATATCCGCATTGAAGATATTTTGCCTGATGGTTATACCTATGTAGCAACAACAGGGATGACCATTGAGGGTAGTAGTTACAGCATTACGCCAGTCGTTGATCATAATAATGCAACGGGAATAACGAAGTTAACCTACAATGTCAGTGATGTGCATACCAATGATTATGCACCTACGACAACGGGGGTTATTACTTATACCGCTATTATAGATCAGAGTTATGAGGCAACTAATTTGCCCGTTGAATCCAATGATTCCCTAAACAATACAGTTGAAATTTTCTATACCACATTACAAGGTGCTGGAACATTAGCGACCCCTTGTATTGAAAACTCTGCTGCAACGGTTCTTATTCAACCCATTGCAACGAGTAAAATTATTGTTAATCCATTAGCTGAATATAGACCAGGTGATGAGGTGATTTTTCGCTTAAAAATGGATATTCCTTCAGGAGACACGCGTAATATTGTTTTTGAAGATTACTTTCCTTTACCTGTCTTTATTGCAACAGCTATTAATACTTCAACAAATCTAGGAACTAATCCTAATATTTCGATTGCAACTGGAGATACATTAGGTTTAACACCGACAAGCATAACAACGGATGCTACACAAAATAAGTTGAGAATTACATGGCCTGATGTGACAACAACAACACCACAGTCAATTGTTATTGATGTTAAAGTTACAGTTAGTACTGAACCTTTTGCCGATAATCTCTTTTTAACTAATTTACTGAGTGTTGCTTCGGATAATACCGTTGGTTATCGTACTACGTTGTATGCTGGTATTAATTTATACGTTCGCGCACCGACGTTAAGCATTCAAAAAACAGCTGATCAAACCATTGTTGATGCAGACGATACGATTGGCTTTGATATTACGATTAAGAACAACGGTGGAGCAATCGCCTATGATGTTGTGGTAACCGATACGCCACAAACAGGGCTAGGGAATTGCTCTGCCTATTCAAGTAATGTCGCTGGCTCAACAAATGGAGATGGTAATTATGTTATTGCCTCGCTTGCAGCAGGGGCAGAAGCGGTAGTTTCTATTTCATGCGATGCATTAGCTGATGTTGAGTCGGGATCAATCCTTATCAACCAATCCAGTGTTAGCTGGACATCAACACCTAATGGAACAGAATTTCCGCCAAAAACAGATACCGTTAGTGTCAATGTTCACAAACCTACGCCTACTAAGGCAATTATTAGTACATCAGAAGCACATACCGATGATGCCTTAGCTGATTTACGCCCTGTTACGATTGGTGAAATTGTTCGCTATCAATTAAAAGTGGCGTTACCTGAGGGGCATTTAACTAATTTACGCATTACGGACGCATTGCCTGATGGACTTATTTTTGAAAATGATGGCACTGCAAAAGTTGCTTTTGTTTCAAGTGCTGGAGCGATTACGACTGATATTGGTGCTTTATCAGGGTGTGGAACTATAAATCAGGTAGGAAATGAAAGCTCGGTGGATAGTATTACACCAAGTTGTCCTATCACTCCGACAGGAGGTACTTTTGTTTCAGGGACTAATCCTATTTTTGCACTCAGCACTAGCTCAGGGCATGTAGCTAATACTGATAGTGATGCAGATAAGGAGTATGTGGTCATAGCATTTAATGCGCGTGTCTTGGATATTCCTAGCAATAGTAATACCAGTGCTAAAATCAACGCTATAAGTGTGCAAACTCAGACCTTAAATATTGCTTCAAACAATCGAACGATTAAGCTAGTCGAGCCTTTATTGCAAGTGGCTAAACTCGCAGATAAAGGAAGTGTTGATGCAGGTGATACCATTACTTATACCGTCAATATCAGCCATATTAGTGCAGGAACAGTAGCGCAGCAGTCAACAGCGAATGCCTATGATGTAAAAATCACAGATATTATGCAAAGTGGGTTATCCTATAATGCAGGAACTTTGTTAGGAACTTGTACGGGCGGACTCAACCCCGTTACTAGTGATAGTGATCCTTCAGGTGCTGGTTTTACTTTAACCTTGCCCTCTTTACCGCTAGGACAGACCTGTGCCTTAACTTTTAAAGCCACCGCCTTACTTGCCTTGATGAGTAGTGACCAGATTACGAATAAAGCAGACCTAAATTGGAGTAGTTTACCCTTGAATGGCACTACACCCAATCCAACAGGTACAACGCCACAGGTAGGTAATGAGCGCAGTGGGGCTAAGTTTTCAACTGCAATTGTTCAAATTAATGACCCTATCCCAGCAAAAAGTATTGTTAGTACCAGTTTAGTGCATACCTCTGAGGCGGGCGTAGGCACTGTAGCAGATCCACGTCTTGTTTCTATTGGTGAAACAATTCGCTATCGCCTTGTAACAAAAATTGCAGAGGGTACAGCAACTAATATTATTATCAAAGATCAAATACCTGCTGGTCTAAAATTCATTACTGGCTCGGCTAAATTAGCATTGGTTTCCAATGATGCAAGTGGCGGTATTAGTACTAGTTTAAACTGTACAGGTGGGTCAATAGCTCAATCTGGTAATGAGTCAAACTTGAGCACCATTATCCCAAATTGTGGTATTTCAGCCGTTGCTGCAACCTTTGTTTCAGGTACTGATGTAGCCTTCAATTTAGCGACTTTAGTTAATAGCGATAGTGATGCTGATAAAGAATATATTGTGATCGAATTCGAGGCGGAGGTGCTTAATGAAACCATCAACCAACAAGAGGCCTTATTAAACAATACTTTCCATGTTGCTATCAATGCTGTTGACTTCAGTACATCGAGTGCTGCAGTTGCTAAAGTTATTGAACCACAAATTACACCCACTGCAACCTTAAATTCAACAGGTGTTAACTCAATGCATTTTACCATCACCTTGACAAATACAGGCAGTACAACCGCCTTTCAAGTGGCAGGGGACGAGGGTACGCAATGGTATTTTGATTTGCCCGAAGGGCTTCGTGATATTAGCAATATCACCACCAGTATTTCAGGCTCGGTGGTAGAAAGTGGGACAGCAACGGTGATTCAAGCCAGTGATTTTATTATTTCTGGTGTTAAAAGCACACAATTCACATTGCAAAAATTCATGGATATTACCCCCAACTCCAGCTTAGTCATTGAATTTGATGCAGAGCAAATTCCTTTTTTTATTCCTTCTAATTCAAGTACAATTACCGTACTTGAATATTCAGGTCAAGCAACAGGATCAACGACTGTCGTCAGAACAGGTGCAGATCTTAATACAGGCTCAGGCAATCAACCCATTACCAGCACTGCAGTAAAGAATGACTATCGCAGTGAACTTGTCATGGCAATGTACCAAATCAGTGGTACGGTATTTGAAGATATTGATGTCGATGGGGTGAAAGATGCAGGTGAGCGGGGTCTTGGAGAAGTCACTATTGTTTTAGACGATGGTACTAGCTGTAAAAGTGTTAAAACCAATGCAGATGGTGAGTACGGGTTCTTCCCTCTTTTAGCGGGCAACTATACCGTTTATGAAGCAGTGCATGAATACACACCAACACCTTCAAATTGTCCGCCTACGCCTCAAGATCCCGCGTCTTATTACTCCGTTACAACCAATTTTCCTGCTGTTGTGATCACTAACGGAGATAGAGCCAATATAAATTTTGCTGATATTCAAAGACCTATCTTTAACCCTGATCACTCAGGTGAAGTTTTACCAGGTAATGTCATTTTTTATGCCCATGTCTTTACAGCAAAAACAGATGGAACCGTCAGTTTTTCTACCGCTAATACAGGCACTGCTAGCGCAGGTTGGAATAGTACTCTATACCATGATAGTAACTGTAATGGTAATCTTGAAAGCAATGAAGTGGTCATTAGTACTACTACCATCAATAAAAATGTAGAAGATACCGTTTGTATTATTAATAAAGTCTTTGCCAGTAGCGCCGCAAGCAACGGTGAAAGCTATATCAACAGCATCAATGCAAACTTTAGATACGGTAATGGAGTCCTCATCGCCAATAGTACCTTAAAAATCACCGACCTTAGCAAAGTCGCCTCAGGTGGCTCAAACGCAGGAACCTCACGTTTAGAATTGATCAAAACAGTAGAGAACATAACCCAAGGTGGGGCAGAAACAGAAACGCAAAATGAAGCTAAAGGAGGTGATGTATTAAGGTACAGAATCTACTACAGCAACACAGGCACAGGGGTTATTACCGATCTAAAAGTTAACGATGTTGTCCCTGAATTTACCGCCCTCCTAACCCAGCCTAGCTGTGAAACACCCTTACCAGCAAGTCTTACGTCCTGTGTCGCTACTATGACTGGTTCGGATATTGAATGGGTCTTTGGAATAAACGATGTCTTAAAAGGTGGAGCTAGCGGCATGGTGAGTTATGAGGTTGAGATAGAGTAACTTCTCATAACTTACAGGTAGCGTTCTTAATAATTTCAGCCATAGAAGGAATTAGGTTTTTCTCTGAGGTTCGATCAATCAAGTATTTCCAAAATGAAATACCGTGTTTTCGACAGGTTTTCTTTAGACTGGCAAACGTATCTCGACATCGCCGACCATTTTCGCTTCGAGTACTTCCACTGATTTTTCGTTTTTTCACATAATCTCGAATATCAGCTTCACTCAAATTGTTATGTAAAGGAAGTTCAGGGCGCTCTAAAACTCTCAATAATTCATGTTTATTTTTGGCGATTCGTTTTAATAATTGATTGAGTGTTTCGTAGGTTGTTCTTGTTTGAAAGAGGTTAAA
>JAGLDT010000269.1 GCA_023145485.1 Cocleimonas sp.
CTTCAACAGTATATTGAAGGAAAAATAATAGGGCAGAAAAAGCTGGTAAATCGATTGTTATTAGCTTTATTAGCTGATGGTCATATGCTGGTTGAAGGTGCGCCTGGTTTAGCGAAAACGCGAGCCATTCAAGTGCTTAGTGAGGCGGTTGAAGGTGATTTCCACCGTATTCAATTTACCCCTGATCTTTTGCCTGCCGATATTACAGGGACTGAAATTTTCCAGCCTCAAGATGGCAGTTTTCAGTTTCAAAAAGGGCCTTTGTTTCATAATTTGATTCTTGCGGATGAAATCAACCGCGCTCCTGCTAAAGTCCAGTCTGCTTTATTAGAAGCAATGGCGGAGCATCAAATTACCGTTGCAGGCACAACGCATAAATTACCTGAACCGTTTATGGTGATGGCAACACAAAATCCGATTGAACAGGAAGGCACTTACCATTTACCTGAAGCGCAATTAGACCGATTTTTAATGCATGTGGTGGTGGGTTATCCTGATTTAGAAGCGGAACAGGCTATTTTACGTTTGAATCGTGCCGAAGCTTTGCAACATATTCAGCATAAGGAAGAACAACCACAAGCGGTAATTACCGTTTCTGAAATACTGGCAGCCCGTCAAGACGTAATGCAGATGTATATGGCGAATAATGTTGAGCAATATATTTTGCAATTAGTCATGGCTTCGCGTAATCCTGAGGCGTATGGCGACCAATTAGAAGGTGTCATTGCTTATGGCGGTAGCCCGCGTGCAACCATGGCGCTTGACCGTTGCGCCCGTGCTCACGCATGGCTGGAAGGCAAAGATTTTGTTGGCCCAGATGATGTGCAGGCAATTGCTCATTGTGTGTTGCGCCACCGTATTTTATTAACCTTTGAAGCCGAAGCACAGGGTTATAGTTCAGATAAAGTGATTGATCAATTGCTTTCACTGGTTGCTGTTCCATAGTGATGTTGGATAATCCATTCATTGATCATCAAATTAATACGCAGCTTAAGGGCGATGGGCTGATTCAAAGTTCCGTTAACTCCTTACTGCGCCAACAAACCAGTGCTAGTTTATTGCAACGTGGCAAGCAAAAAATCCGAGCGCCTCAAGCTGGGCAACATTTATCGGTGTATAAAGGACGCGGCATGGATTTTGCTGAATCGCGCGCCTATATGGTAGGTGATGACATTCGTGCGATGGACTGGAAGGTCACCGCACGCACAGGTATTCCGCATACTAAGGTATTTCAAGAAGAGCGCGAACGACCTATTCTCATCTGGACAGACTTACGTCCCACGATGTTTTTTGCAACACGTGGTCGCTTTAAATCAGTGATGGCAACTGAAATTGCCAGTCTACTGATTTGGAAAAGTTGGTTGGATGGGGATAGAGCAGGTGGAATGGTTATTAGTGCGGATCAACATATTGAAATTCGCCCTGCACGGAGTAAAGCTAAAATTTTGCAACTACTGCAACATCTCGCCAATTATTCCCAACAATTAGCGAATAATGCCAATCTCCCACAAGCATCTCAACAAAGTGAGTCATTAGCCCAATCTTGGAAGCGCTTACGCCGTGTCACCTCGCCTGGCTCTCAAGCCTATATTATCAGTGATTTTCGTGGCTTGAATAATGAGGCAGAAAAGCAACTCTTATCCGTTAGTCGTCATGCCGCTATTACTTTAATACACATTAGTGACCCCTTTGAGCTGCATCTCCCAAAAGCACAACAAATAAAAAAGCAACGTTTTTCATTAACCAATGGGCATCGTTTTTTGCGCCTCAACTTTGCTAATAAAAAAGTACGCGAACAATATAACGAAAATAATCAACAACTCACCGAACAGCTCATGCAATTAGCTAATAGAACCAAGGCAAAGCTTATCCATATATCAACCAGTGATGATAATAACCAACGCCTTATGAAGCTTTCTAGAGGTTCTAGATGAGTGCGAATGCAACCCCTACGTCACCGTCAAACATTCCTGCTGACCCATTGGATAAACTCAAAGATATTCATCTCCCTGATGCGGTTTCATGGTGGCCTTTAGCACCAGGATGGTGGATTTTATTGGTTTTATTTTTGCTAATGGTCGCCATTGCACTTTATCTTTATATTCGTAGTCAACGCAAATCACATCAAGAAATTATTATTGAACAAGCTTTACAACTGTTTGATAGCTTACAGGAACAATCCTTAAACTCTAAAACGTTGATTATGGAGCTATCAGAATTACTCCGCCGTACTGCCATTTCCTTATACGGACGGGATAAGGTTGCTAATTTAGCAGGAGAAAACTGGTTATTATTTTTAAATGATTACGGTTCGACTAAAGCATTTACGGAAGGCGTTGGGCAAGCTTTGGCTGATCAGCCTTATCGTCCTGAGGTTGACTATCATCGTCAAGCCTTATTAGGACTTACCCATGATTGGCTGAAGAAGCAGTTATTTAAAGTAATGGAGAAGACGTAATTATGCTTGAATTTGAATGGGCATGGCTATTTTTGTTACTTCCCCTGCCACTATTGATACGCCGACTAACCCCTGCGGTTAAACAATACCGCGAACAGGCGTTGCAAGTGCCCTTTTTGGAGGATTTTAATCACGCCCCTGCAACCAGCAAATCCAATCATTTTTCGTGGTTGATATTAATTCTTACTATTCTCGCATGGCTTGCGCTAGTAACGGCGGTGGCACGACCTGTTATGGTGGGCGAGTCCATTAGCTTACCGCTTAAAGGGCGTAATATTATGCTGGCAATCGACCTTTCTGGCAGTATGCGTGAACAAGATTATCGCTTAGGGTCGCAATGGGTTGATCGCTTGACCGCTACTAAATTTGTTGCTAGTGAGTTTATTAACCGTCGTAAAGGTGATCGTATTGGTTTAATACTGTTTGCCGATCAAGCCTATTTACAAACTCCTTTAACCTTTGATCGTGAAACAATTAATAAAATGTTAAGTGAAGCGGCGTTAGGTTTAGCAGGTCAAAAGACCGCTATTGGCGATGCTATCGGCTTAGGCGTCAAACGTCTACGCGCACAAGATGATAATGAACATGTCTTAATTTTATTAACCGATGGTGAAAATACAGCAGGTAATGTGGGTGTTTATGAGGCGGCTGAAGTTGCCTTACAACAAAATATAAAAATTTACACCGTAGGCATTGGCGCAGATAGTCAGCAATCAATTGATTTTTTCCAACGCAGTTCATTAGATGAAGCAACATTAAAGAAAATTGCCTCAATGACCAAAGGAAAATATTTTCGGGCGCGTGATACCCAAGAATTTCAACGTATTTACGAAGAATTAGATCGCCTTGAGCCAATAGTTCGTGAACAAGAACAATGGCGCCCACGCACTGATTTATTTTACTTACCGCTTGCCATTGCATTGCTGTTCTTTTCACTGGCGATTATCTTACGAAATCGATCACTGACTTAAATAACATGATACTTACCGACTTTCATTTTTTATACCCACTGTGGTTCTTATTACTCCCTGTACTGGCGGGCTTCGTTTGGTGGTTAAAACAAATTCATAGCAGTACAGCACAGTGGAATGATTTTATTGATGAAAATCTTCGTCCCTATATTCTAAGCACAGGATCGGGTAAAAAAAATAAAACCTTTATGATGAGTGTTGCGCTGGCAGGGCTAATTGCTATTGTTGCATTAGCTGGCCCGAGTTGGGATAAACGCAGTGTCCCTGCTTTTCAAACACAGCAAGGCTTGGTGGTCGCAATGGATTTGTCTACCTCTATGATTCTTGATGATATTACCCCCTCTCGTTTAGTCCGCTCACGTTTTAAACTGATTGATTTACTTAAATTACGTCAGGAAGGACAAACGGGATTAGTGGTTTTTGCTGGAGCTGCGTTTGCGGTATCACCACTAACGGACGATACCAATAATATTATTGAACAGGTAAAGCATTTAGGGCCTGGTATTATGCCCTCACAAGGTAGTCGCATTGATCTCGCGATTGATGAAGCGGTTCAATTATTAAAGCAAAGTGATTTTAAAAAAGGTAATATTTTATTAATTACCGATGGCTTGGCTGATCTAGAAAAAACCATTGAGAGAGCAAAGAAAGCAAAAGAAGAAGGCTATAAGATTTCAATATTAGCCGTTGGAACAATAAAGGGAGCAACAATTCCACTGGCAGGCGGACGGGTTTATACCAAATCAGATGGCTCACCTATTATTGCCTCCTTAGATGAAGGGCAATTACAACAGGTGACTAAAGCAGGTGGTGGATATTATAAATTATCAGAACTAGCGGATAATGATGTGGCTTATTTTAATCAACAATTTTCTCCTAAAAAAGACCAGCAATTTAATCCTGATATTGCTGACAAAAAAGATAGGGAAGTTCAGTACTGGAATAATGCAGGTATTTATTTAAGTTTATTGCTTGTTCCTTTCGTTTTATTGCTATTTCGTCGTGGGGTCTTATTTTCTGTCGTATTGGCTTTTTTATTGCTACCACAAACAGAAACCGCGAATGCTTATGAATGGGATACTTTATGGAAAAATGATAATCAGCTTGGACAAATAGCGTTAGAAAACAAACAGGCGGATAAAGCCGTTAATTTATTTAAACGCCCTGACTGGCAAGCAGCTGCAGCTTATCGTAATAAAGACTATAAAAAAGCTAGCGCATTGTACTCGCAATTTGATACCGCTGATGCTGCTTATAATCGAGCCAATGCATTGGCAAGACAGGGGCAATATGATAAAGCCATTGAAGCCTATAATCAGGCATTATCCAAAAACAGTACGCTACAAGATGCCATTGATAACAAAACCTTAGTAGAACAGTTAAAGAAACAACAACAAAATAAAGATCAGCAAAAAGACCAAGATAATAAAGACGATAAACAAGATCAATCCAAGCAAAAAAACAAACAGCAAGATAATAAAAATAACATCAAAGATGATAAAGGAGAACAG
>JAGLDT010000027.1 GCA_023145485.1 Cocleimonas sp.
GAAATTCGCTGGCGACCTGCTTATAAACAGATCCTTTATCGTGATCAAAAAGGGCGTATTATTGTGACCATCTCACAAAACTCAGTTGGCAATGCAATTACCGAATTATTAGGTATTGTCGTTAATCGCTATGAAGCCCCAGAAGAGTATGCTGAATTAGAACCCGCTTTAGTGGGACGGTTGCTTGAAGTGCGAGAGCGATTGATTGACGCAAACCTTGGTGAAGCTATATCTGCACCGAGTTGGCCTAATGGTGAGTATGTTGCACGCTAAGAAAGTTTAATGATACAAACCTCCAGTTGTCGCAATTTTAGCGACGACTGTCCGCTAGTCATCCTAACTAATTGAACGAGTATTTAAATCCTTACTATAGTCTTTCAGATAAATAATTTTCCATAGGGACTAGGCAACTACAAGGGATTGCCCCTACACAGGAAATTTAATAGGTGAATACCTATATATTAAATCTTTTCCAAGCATTTCAGGGAGAATAGTTATGCTTAAAAAAATCGTTATTATCGTCATTCTTCTCGCCATAACCATCGCTACTGTTCTGTATTTTACAACTACGGATAAGACAGAGGTTTCGTTAGAAGCAAATAAGCAAGATGCCACACCGCTAACCGAAGAAGAGTCTCAAGCGATTCAGTTACTCAATGATGAGATGATCTATGATCAATGTGTTATTTATGCCGATGAAGATAATGTAAAAGACGAAGAATTAAAAGAATACCTAAGCTCCTGTGTCGAACAATTAAAAGCAGAAGCAACGATGATAGAACCTGCTGAGGATGAAAAAAATCAAAAAGAAATACTCAAACAATGTGGTCTTTATGCAGAACAAGACAAGGTAACAAAAGAAAAATTAGATGAGTATATGGATTTATGCATTGAACAATTAAGATCAGAAGCGACCATCATTGAACCAGAAGGCGAGGAACAATCAGGCGAGAAAGAAGAAAACAAAGCAACTAATAAAAACACCGAGACCGAAGTGAAACTAGAACCTAAAGCCGAGGTGAAAACCGAAGCAATAGATAAAGAAAGCACTGACAACACTAGCAAAAAAGCAGCAGAATAGACTAAGTATCAGCGTTTTATATCATTTTTTGGTAACTTCTCATAAGCCCTTTGCAAGCTCTTGTAGTATGTGGAAATCACCTCGTTCCAAAATCTCACCTCGTTCCAAAATTTATTTTGGAACGCAGTCAGAGGAATTTATTCCTCAGTGTAAATACACAGGGAATAAATTCCCCTATCTTATGTTCTCAAATAAATTGGGGAACACGCTTAAACAATAAATCAATTCTTCACCCGTCCACGGGGTCGAAAAATATTCGCCTGTTCTGCATCGTATAAATATGAAGTATCAAAATCATTGGGATTTAATACCTCGCCCACGAGTATCAAAGCAGTACGGGTAATTTTCTTCTCACGTACTTTTGCTGTGATATGTTCGAGTGTGCTTTCTACTTTTAGCTGATCTTCCCAACCTGTTTTATAACAGACGGCGACGGGGCAGTCTTTACCATAGTAAGGAATCAGTTCTTCAACAATTTTGTGAATGCGACTAATGCCTAGATGAATCGCTAGTGTCGCTTTATGCTGTGCTAAAGAGGCAAGGTCTTCCCCCTCTGGCATGGAGGTTTTACCTGCATAGCGGGTGTAAATAACGGTTTGGGATATGTCAGGCAGGGTTAATTCACGTTTTAACCAAGCCGCAGAGGCGCTCGTTGCCGTAACACCTGGAATTACTTCATAATCAATTTCAAGTTGATCTAAACGGCGCATTTGTTCGCCCGTTGCACCATAAATGGAAGGATCACCTGAATGTACCCGTGCTATGTCTTTACCCTCTTGATGAGAGTGTTGAATCACCTCAATAATCTGCTCAAGGTGCAAAGGAGCAGAGTCAATCATTAAAGCATCAGCGCTAGCATCGGCTAATACAGGTGCAGGGACTAATGAACCTGCATAGAGTATCACAGAACATTCACGGATTAAGCGCTGCGCTTTGACCGTAATAAGTTCAGGGTCTCCCGGCCCAGCGCCGATAAAATAAACGGTCATAGCGTCTTCCCATAGCCTCTTGGCGTGTAAACCCATTGTTGTTGTGATGTTTCAATGCGCTTTGATTCACTATTGCCCACCATCACCAATGTCAACATGTCGACCTGTTTTATGTCAAGGTCTTGCAATGTGGTATGAGTAATCGCCTCATTCTTTCGCGTTAAGTTCTTACCAATGATCACAGGGGTTTTAGCCTCACGATAGTTTAATAGTATCTGCCTCGCTTGTTCTAATTGCCACTGCCGTTTGCGGGAGACAGGATTATAAAAAGCAATTACAAAATCTCCTTTTCCTGCCGCCTGTAGGCGATTTTCAATCACCTCCCACGGGGTGAGTAAATCAGATAACGAAATGGTACAAAAATCATGAGCAATGGGCGCGCCTACTCGCGAGGCAAGGGCTTGAATAGCAGAAATACCAGGAATGACTTCTATTGTTATATTATCCCATGCAGAGCTTTTAGTGAGCTGTTGTTGCTGATCTAACAGCTCAAAAACCAGTGTTGCCATTGCATAGATGCCAATATCCCCGCTCGATATTAACGCAGTTGTATTACCCTCGCTAGCAAGAGTTAGTGCCAAACGTGCACGCTCAACTTCCTCACCTAACGGCAGCTCATGGCATTGTTTATTATTGGTTAAATTGCCCAATAACGCCAAATAAAGCCCGTAGGCAACGAGGTGTTGGGAGTTCGCTAAGGCTTTTACAGCAAGGGGCGGTAAATAGTCACTTGCACCAGGACCAGTGCTCAGTAGGTAAAGGGTTGTCACATAATATCCTATTGTTTTTGAAGAAATTCATTCGTTTCTTGAGCAACTTTCTTCCCTGCGGTGACCGTTGCATTATTAATGGCTTTAAATAACGCTTCTCTTGGCGTGTTTTTGCCATTAATTATTAACCCTGATGGCACACGCTCAAACTTACCAATAAGCTCCACACCAGAATCCTCACCAACAAGAGCTGTTTTATAAGTACACACCACATTCATTGTTTTTTTCTCATCAGAAAGTTGAAAATCTAACATAACGGTCTGTGTCTCACTGCTTTCATGTTGTCTTGTTTGCATCGTCGCAGGAAGTGGCGTACCTAATAACGCTGCCGTAACGGCTTGGCAGGTTTTAATCGGCGAGTCTAAATTATCACCAGAACAGGCGGTTAAAATACATAAACTACTTAATAATACTAATTGGCGCATTGGATATCCTTATGAAAAAGCGTTAATAATGCAGGCTACACCGAGCCTACGATTAATGAAAGAGGAATGCCCTAAATCGAGAAGAAATTAAGGTTTCAGAATGGAAGTTACACGGTTCAACAACGCTTCTAAAAGGCTATCATCAGCAGGTTTATGCTCAACTAACACATTCCATTTTCCATCCTCATTACGCTCGATTTTTACATGGGTACGCAGTAAAAACGTAATAGCAACCACCACTGCAACATCAATTCCAATGCTTTTACTCGTAACTGGTGAGGCGGCTAAGGAATTAATTTGCGTGGCATATTCTGGGTCTTCAGAAAGAACGCGTAATGTTTCTTTTGCTAACACGTGTTGCTCTTGCTCTGAAAGTGAAGCATCAAGGGAATATTCATTCGCAAAATCAAAGAAATCACGGTCGCTATTTGCCAAGGCTAGTAGCACTTGTAAGTCTTTATTCATAAATATTGTATCCATTAATGAGTGTTTGAAGAGGTTTTTTCTTCTTTTAGGCTAGTTAAAACAGTCAGCCTAGCAAGATGACTCTAAGATTTCTTTACTAAAGAAGTAGTTTGGCATTTTCTCCAAAAATATAGAACAATAAAAATATTTTTTCCAAAAACTTATAGCAAAATATTTTTTTTGATGCATTTACACCCTATATGGTCTATATAATATTAATGAATATCAAATAAATATAATTTA
>JAGLDT010000270.1 GCA_023145485.1 Cocleimonas sp.
CAATATTGATATTAGCCCATTGCAACAAGATTTTGAAATTCTAGATCAATACAAACAAAGCCGTTTACAAATTATCAATGGCAATATGAGTCAATCGACTACTTGGACTTATACATTGGTTGCAAAACAATCAGGTAAAATAACCATTCCTGCTATCAGCATCGGTAATGAGGCAACTAAAGCAGTAGAGATCATCGTTAAAAAGGGTGCAGCACAGGGTAAAAACAATCAAGATATTATTGTAGAAGCTGAAATAGAACAGCAGTCAGCCTATGTTCAAGGACAATTTATCTATGTACAACGTTTATTGTTTGCCAAACCTTTTAGAAACAATTCAACCCTAACCCGCCCCACCGTAAAAGAAGGATTAGCAGAAGTAGAAGCCCTAGGAAATACACCAGAGCGTATTGTTAAACGTAATGGGCGTGATTACCATATGCTGACCCGTCGTTTTGCTATTATTCCGCAAAAAAGTGGCAAGCTACTTATCGCTCCGACCGTCTTTAGTGGCACAATGCGCCGCTCCATTCAGCGTCATTCAAATAACTTTGGCTTTAACCCCAGAAGCAGACGAATAAGAGTGCTTTCAAATGAGGTCAGTATTGAGGTAAAACCACGCCCCAAAGAATTCACAGGAAAAGATTGGATTGTAGCTAAAGATTTTTCATTACATTTAAGCTGGTCAACGCCACCCGATCAACTTAGAGCGGGCGATCCTGTCACGGTTGTTTTAGCTGCAATAGCAAATGGTTTGCACGCTGAGCAGTTACCAGAAATAAACCTTCAAGTACCTAGCGAAATAAAACAATACCCTGAAAAACCCAGTTTTAATAATGAACGTAATCTGGCTGGCATCATAGGTACAATGAATAAAAATATTGTCTTAGTATCAACAGGAGGCGGTGAGTTTAAACTACCTGAAATCAACATACCGTGGTGGAATAGTGAAACTGATCAACAAGAAATTGCTAAATTAGAGGCTGTAAACCTAACAGTATCAGGCACACCTGCTCCCATTGCATCACAAAAAGCAGTAACTAAGCCTGAACCATTGCCAAAAAATAATTTAGCAACAGAACAAAAGCCACTATTATCCACAACATTGATCCTATTGATCAGCCTGTTACTCATTTTATTATTAGCATGGTTGTTTATGTGGTGGAAAAACCAACAGAAAACAAATAATAAGGATTCAAAAGACAACTATTCCTCGGTACAAAAACAGCAAATATTAGATAGCCTAAAACAAGCCTGTAGCAATAATAATGCCACTAATGCACAGCAACAGTTGCAACAATGGATGCTCAGCATAGAACTATCGCCTACTTCGTTGACTAAACAAAGCAGTCCAGACTTCCAGCAACAAATAAAATTGCTTAATCAAGCGTTATATTCAAAGGCAAAAAGTGATTGGCAAGGACATGCCTTATGGACAGTCGTTGAAGCGCATCGGGTGAAATTAAGTGAGCCTACAGAAAAAGATGCTAAAAACAGGTTTCAAGGTTTAGAGCCTTTATATCATTAAATATTCATATCCTCCACACGCAGAGAACGCCTAAACGCCGAGGAATCCTGATCTTATACTCTCGTATGCTCTGTTTCCTCTATGGCGCTATCTTTACAAACTACCCTGCCTTGAATTAAAAGAAAAAAATACATGCATTACTCCTTTTACAGATTTTATAAGTTTATTACTTCTCTTAATAAACCTATTGTTTTTAGTCCACTTGAGCGAGTATGATTGTCCGTTAAAATTTTATTAAAAATAAATGTAAGGGGAAATATCATCCAATGATAAAAAAAATGATTATGATAATGACACTGATGGTTCTAATTTCAGGATGCTCATCAAATGGTATAAAGGATCTTGTGGAACGTCCAAAGGTTTCTATTGAGAAGGTAGAAATGGGTAAGCTAACATTGGCAGGTGGTTCGGCAAAATTTATCTTAAAAATTAGCAATCCTAATCGTTTTGCTATTCCACTATCAGGTTTTGATTACGGGCTTCGTCTTAATGGCGTAGAGGTTGCTAATGGCAATCGAGAACACAAAGTAACGATCCAAGCAGGTGAATCAAAAGTTGTGGAGATTCCTATGGTATTTAGTTTTACCAATATGATGAATTTATTACCCAATTTACTCAATAACCGAAACCTTAAATATGATTTAGCAGGTTCGATCCATTTCCCATGGTTTAATTTACCCTTTAATCGTTCAGGTGGAACCTCTCTTACACGTTAAAAATAGGCAAAATATGAGCATCAAGTCAGATTTTTGGATTCGACAAATGGCACAAGAACAGAGCATGATTAGCCCTTTTGAAGCAGGACAAGTACGCAAAAAAGATCAACAGCGAGTGATCTCTTATGGAACGTCTAGTTATGGCTATGATGTACGTTGTGCGGATGAATTTAAAATTTTCACCAATATTAACTCTGCTATTGTCGACCCTAAAGCATTTGATGAAAATAGTTTTGTCGATGTTAAATCGGATGTTTGTATTATTCCGCCTAACTCTTTTGCGTTAGCTCGAACAATCGAATATTTTAAAATTCCACGCAGTGTACTAACGATTTGTCTGGGCAAATCAACTTATGCGCGTTGTGGCATTATTGTTAATGTCACACCATTAGAACCTGAGTGGGAAGGGCATGTGACCTTGGAATTTTCAAACACCTCGCCTTTACCCGCAAAAATATATGCTAATGAAGGTGTGGCACAAATGTTATTTTTTGAATCAGATCAAGTATGTGAAACCTCCTACAAAGATAGAGGGGGAAAATATCAAGGGCAAGAAGGGGTGACATTGCCTAAAGCGTGATCTTTTAAAATTTGTTGCGTATAATAAAGATTATTAATGTAGCAATTTTTTTTGTTTTAAAGAATTTTAAACAAAAATGACTATCCCGCTTAAATGTAATTTAATTTTCATTCCTAGGTGTCTACGGAGTTGGTCTACATATTGTTTAGTGTTTTTTTGATGGATGGTGAAGTATGAATTCTGAAAAAGTCGTTTTTGCATTTTTTATTGTATTAGCTTTAACACTTAACTTTGGTTTCTTTATTGGAAGTTTTGATATTCCAGAGCACCACAATGCTTATGAGTTATTTGCAGCTATTGTGGTGAGTTTAATTGCAACAGTATTAAAGTTTGGGGATCGCACGCATATTGGTGCTGTCTTTTTAGCGACAAGTCTGGTGGCCGATCTTCAGCTTGTTGCCGCCGCTATTGTTTGGGGAATGGTAGAGAATGTCTTTGATGGTGTATTAAGTGGTAGCTCTCTAGCAACCGTTGTTTCACTCTCAGGCGGGGCTTTACTAGCGAATATTACCTCGGTTATTTTACTGGTTGCGGAAACAATTACGGTTCGTCGATAATTTCAGGTAGCGAATACCTATGCCTAATCTAATTTACATTATTTTACGACGGTTACGCTCTCCACTGATCTTCTTAATTCTTGTTTATGCCATTTCTATGACAGGATTTGTTTTAATTCCAGGAGAGAATAATGAAGGACAAATTCATCATATGTCCTTTTTTGATGCCTTCTATTTTGTCAGCTTTATGGGAACTACCATTGGTTTTGGTGAGATTCCTTATGCCTTTGTTCCCGCGCAACGCTATTGGACACTACTCTCCTTATATGCAACGGTTATCGCATGGCTATATGCGATTGGTTCTATTCTTGGCGCTTTTCAAGACCCTGCATTTCGACAACAATTAAAACGTAATGCCTTTACTCGCAAGGTAATAAGTATTCGTGAACCTTTTTATCTGGTTTGTGGCTATGGTGATACAGGCGCTCAATTAGTTCGCTCATTGGCAAAAGAAGGGATCTTATCAGTCATTATTGATAATGATCAAAATCGTATTAATGAACTCGAAATTACTGATTTCATTGTTCAGCCATTATGGATTTGTGCCGATGCCTCGCATTCAGAAGTGCTAGAAAGTGCAGGTATAAAACATCCATGGTGTACAGGTATTATTAGCCTCGCAAATAACGACACCGTCAATCTAACAGTCGCAATTGTTGCTCATCTATTAAACCCTCGAGTACGCCTGATTTCCCGCGCAGAAACACCCGAAGCAGAGGCTAATATTCTTTCTTTTGGTGCTAATGAGGTCATTAATCCGTTTGAAATTTTTGCATCACACTTAGCACTGGCATTACGCTCACCCAGCTTATCTATTTTAGTTGACTGGATGACCGCAGCACCTGGTGATCATATTAAAGAACCCGTGTTTCCTACACATGGTATGTGGATTATTTGTGGCTTTGGAAAGTTTGGCGAAGCATTGTATCGGCATTTAAATAAGGAAGGGGTTGATTTGCGGATTATTGATGCTGATCGCAATAAACGCAATATTCCTTCGGGTACAGTAATAGGACGCGCTACAGAAGCTGCTACGTTAAAAAAAGCATGGATAGAGTCTGCGGTGGGTATTATTGCAGGAACAGAAAATGATGCTGATAATTTATCAATATTAATGACGGCAAATGAAATCAACACCGATATGTTTCGTGTTGCAAGACAAAATGAAGATCACAATCACCCTATTTTTCGAGCAGCGGATTTAGATTTATTAATGCAACGTGGTCGAGTTGTTTCAAATAAAATATTTGCATTAATTCGCACCCCTTTACTAGGTGATTTTTTACGAATTGTCACACGTTATAATAATGAAAGCGCCAGTAAATTAGCCAGCCGGGTCATCGGTGTTATTGATCAAGATATGTTAGAGCTTTGGGAGGTCAGAATATTTCCTGATAAAGCGCCCGCCTTATACACTATGTTGAAAGATCGACAAATTCTTGTCAAGGATTTATTAAGAGATCCTATTAATCGTCGTAAAACAGTTTCTACTGTGCCTCTTTTTTTAAAACGAGGAAAGGGGAATGTTATGTTGCCTGAACATGACCGTATTTTACAGCAAGGGGATAGAATCTTACTGTGTGGATCATTAAAAGCACGGCAACATATGAGTACAATTTGCCATAGTATCAATGCGCTCGGCTATGTTCTAACAGGAAAATATATACCTGATGGTTATATCTGGCGTTGGTTACAATCAAGAAAAAAAGAGCAATCAAAAAATTCCAAATAATAAATAGCCCTTAAATAATCACGCTGGCACTGTAAGCTCCTCTAATGACCAACGAGGGCGTGGCTGAATAATAGCGCCTTCAGCTTCTCCTGCTTGCAGACGAGTTGCTCCTGCATAAGCAATCATTGCACCATTATCAGTGCAAAACTCAAGGCGAGGGAAATAAACATCGGCATTCAACTGTTGTAATTTTTCACGCAGGCGTTTGTTTGCTCCAACGCCACCTGCGACCACTAAACGTTTGCTTTTTACAGACTCTAAAGCACGACGGCATTTAATAAATAAGGTATCAACCACCGCTTCTTGAAAGGCATGAGCAATATTTGCTTTTACTTGCTCTGTCTTTTCTGAATTATTCCATGTCGTCAAAGCAAAGGTTTTAAGACCACTAAAACTAAAGTCCAAACCAGGTCGATTGACCATAGGACGTGGAAATTTATAAGCATCTGCCTGCCCTGTTTTTGCTAAAGTAGCCAGAACAGGTCCCCCAGGATAAGCAAGCCCTAACATTTTAGCCGTTTTATCAAAGGCTTCTCCTACCGCATCATCAAGGGATTCACCTAAAATCGTATAATCACCAATGCTTTTAACGTCAACTAATAAAGTATGCCCGCCTGATACTAATAAGGCTACAAAAGGAAACTGGGGTGGATTTGATTCTAACATCGGAGCAAGTAAATGCCCTTCCATATGATGCACTGCTATAGCAGGAATATTTAACCCCCAAGCCAGTGAGCGGCCAATAGATGCTCCCACCATGAGCGCACCAATTAAACCAGGTCCAGAAGTATAAGCAATACCATCTAAGTCAGATAAGGTTAAATTTGCTTGAGATAGTACATCCTTAATTAAAGGGGTTGTCTTACGAATATGATCCCGTGAGGCAAGCTCTGGTACAACACCACCGTATTCTGCATGTAAATCAATCTGTGAATACAGTTGATCGGCTAGCAAACCTTTTTCTGTATCATAAACGGCTACGCCTGTTTCATCGCAGGATGATTCTATCCCTAGTACTTTCATTTACTTTTTTCCTATTACTTCAATAGACTGGTTGATCGTCTAAATTCTTAACTGTAATCTGATGGTAACGATTCAGCTATATTATTCAAACAGCGCATAGTCTACATTACTGCCCTTTAACTAACTACAGGTCTGTTAAATGGATAAGCTTAAAGCTATTTCCGATTCTATTACTTTCCGAACTTTTATTATTACACTCCTTGCATTAGCCATGTTGATTCCTCTTTATATGACTCAAGGTGTTATTAGTGAGCGAAATCAATACTATCAGCAGACACTTAGCAATATTAGTAAAGGCTGGGGAAAAGAGCAAACCATTGTCGGCCCTGTCCTTGTTGTCCCTTATGTCGAGCATATTTTTAGTGCTAACACCGTGACTGATGAAAATGGCGAAAGCAAAACAATTAGTCGTGATATTTTTAATAATAAAACCATCATACTATTACCTGAAGAACTTAAAATAAAAGCGAATCTTAATGAACAATTTAGAAAGCGAGGCATCTATAGCACCCTACTTTACATTGCAGATTTAACCATCAGTGGTGCTTTTGACCTTTCATTACTACCTCCAGAAGATTCTACTAGTCGTAAAGTCAAATGGGATCAAGCTTATCTTGCCATCGGGCTATCTGACACAAAAGCAATTACTGAAACAACCCCAATACGCTGGGACAAAACCAGTGCGCCACTAGAACCTGGGACTAATCTGGATGGTTTTTTAAAATCAGGCTTTCATGCATCAATGAAACACACGCACCGTTTTAATCCCCGCCCTGAGTTTAGAATTAAATTATCACTAAAAGGCAGTGGTGGATTTCGTTTTGCTCCTCTAGGGAAAATGACCAAGGCAAGTATAAGCTCAGGCTGGCCTCATCCTAGCTTCCAAGGTGATCTCTTACCAAATAATGAACCTAAAATAAGCGATGATGGCTTTAGTGCTTATTGGAGTATTCCGCATTTAGCGAGAGACTATCCTCAAAACTGGTTACTTGAAGAGGGTAAGGATGCACCCACATATGATCTTTACTCTCTAACAGCAGGGGTTGATTTATTCACACCCGTTTCTCTGTATACAAAAATTAATCGTAGCGTAAAATATGGTGCTTTATTTATAGGACTAACGTTTATTGTTTTTCTCTTGTTCGAGATGATTTCTCAAACACGTACACATACCATTCAGTATATTCTTGTTGGTATATCCCTTAGTCTCTTTTATTTAATCTTAGTCTCACTCACTGAGCACCTACCTTTTCTTATTTCCTATGCCTATGCAGCAGCTACCACCATTGGTATTATCACCCTTTACTCCGCTGCAGTGTTAAGACGGTTCTCACGTGCTATTATGATTTTCCTATTACTCAGCAGTCTATACGGGGTGTTATTTTTTATTTTGCAAATGGAAGACTATGCACTACTAGCAGGAACAGGTTTAATTACAATGATTGTTATTTTTATGATGTTTGCAACACGTCGCTTACAACGATAGATGACTGCATAGAGACCATTATTAGGAATGAAAATTTAATAACTTTCCAAACTAACGCAAAATTCATTAGCATAAAAAAAGCGGACATAAAGTCCGCTTTTTTTATAAAAACTCCAAGTAATAAATCTGTACAATATAGATAAGTTTATGACTTGAAACTTCCTAACTGTTAATAAAGTAGATTACTTAACCCAATCTTTATAACCGTCAGTCTTCTTTTCTTTTCCATCTTCAAAGCCAGCTTCATAAGCTTCTGTTACACGCTGCTCTTCACGAATATCATTTATAAGGTAACCACCTTGCCATCCTTGAAGGTACTCAGGATCAACTCCAGCTTTTTCCATTTCAACTGTTGCATTGTAGTATTCTTGATTCATTGTCGTTTTCCTCTAAACAAAATAAGCAAATAATTGAGTCTTAATTTTCAGAAATAAATGAACTTTGCATCCCATTTATTCCTGAGTCTTTAATAATATTAATGTTGTAGCAGTATACTGAACTGCTAGAATTACTGAATACCTCCATAGGGGTAACAAGATACTATCAATAGGAACATTTTAAGGGATATTGAACACTGACAATTTACCCTTATACTGCTTAGAGACGTGCATGAAATAAAATCCCGATGCTAACTTATTAGAGAGTTACTCCTTGCACGCTTCTTAGATAAGAATATATTTAAAAATAGAAAGCCCCTCCTCCCTAAAATAATGAATAGGTATCGATCATGAGCGATGAAGTATTTACAGACGCAGAAGAAATGGATTTTTCTACAGGTATGGCTGCTTTTGAAGGCAAAAATTTCTCAAAAGCAATGCAATTTTTATCTCCTTTTGCAGAAAAAGGGAATCCTCAGGCACAGCACCTTGTTGCCATTATGTATCAAAATGGATTGGGTGTTGGTCCAAGTAGCACAGAGGCGGTTAAATGGATGAGAGCTTCAGCAAACCAAGGCTATCCTATTGCACAGCACGGTATAGGCTTTATGTATATGGATGGAGAATGTATTGAAAAAGATGGTGCTGAAGCAGTTAGATGGTTTCAACTAGCAGCAGACCAAGGCTTACAAGGCTCGATGACAACTTTAGCAATGATGTATGAACAAGGGAATGGCGTTGAGCAGGATTCTGCAAAGGCTAAAGAGCTTTATAAACAAGCAGGTTTTGATGATCTATAATGAATAGCAATAAAACGGATAGAAAATTACATATTATCGTTAATGATACCGCTATCTTAGCGTATGACCGCAAAAAACTAATACCTGATGAACAACAAAATTATCTAGATCAAATGGATAAAAAAATGAATGCTGGGATCACATTAGGTAATGATAAAATTGAAAATCCAAATACCCTACAACGCGCCCAATATATTGCTAACTCTCTGATAAGCGCATTATTTAGAGAGGACTATAATTTGGGAATGGCGATGTGCACTTACCTTGCTAACCGTATACCTGACTTACAACAAGTCAAAGCAATAGGGGAAAAAGATGAGATGTCAGTTGAGTTTGTTTTTGATCGAAGTCTTGAAAAAGCACAACAGGAACAAAAAATAGAGTTTTATAACCCCAATTCAACCGATACAACAACACATTAAAAAATATCCTTACATAAAAAAGGGTCGCTTTAAGCGACCATTTTTCATGCATTATATTATTTAGACTAGATCACCTCAAGCGACTCAAGTACTTGAATAGTAAGACCACCTGTTGGTAATCCTTTCTCTCTTTGGTACTTTTCAACAGCTTTCAATGTACCACCGCCAATACTACCATCAACAGGTCCATTATAGACACCCGCATCTTTAAGCGCTTGTTGGATACGCTTATTAACATCAGCATTCATATTCGTCTGACATAAAATACGACGCCATTCTAAACGCTCTTTTGAGATTTTTGCACGTTTTTCAATTGTACTATAGACAGCAGCAATTTTAGTTCGACGCTCTTCTGCTTCAGTAGCTACCGTTTTTACTTTAACCGTCTTGTAAACAGCTGGAATGATTTCTTCTTGAACCGATGCTGCTGTTTCTATTATCTGCTTCTTAATAATTTTCTGCTGAGCGGGAACACCTTTTAGACAAATCTGGTTACCTGTAGCAACACCATCACCACCCGTTTTTGCACCACGCCAAATAAATTTAGCATCTTCAATTTTTGATGTAATCCCAACCTTTTTATAAACAGCAGCAACTTTAACCTTATCCGCAGTCGCATCACTAACTAACTTACTAACAGAAAAAGCTTTTGTAACCGCAGGAATTTCAACACTATCAATTTTTGACGGTGTTTTAAGGACTGTTTTCTTGATAATCTTATATTTAGCAGGAATCTGAACTAAACACATAATATCGCCCGTGCTATTATCGATACGTGAAACGGGCCCAGTGCCTTTTTTCCATACGGCCTTTGCTGGCTCAATCTCAATTTTTTCTTCGACTACTTCATACTCAGCTTTTATTAGTACTTTCTTTTTTGAAGCTTCTTTAATGGTTTCAACAGTATCAACTTTATCAAATTGAGCCAGTGTAATTTTGATCTCTTCAGCTGATTCTTTAACTAACACTTCTTTTTCTTTAGTTTCAAATTTTGCAGAAACATAATATTCAGCAAAACACTGAGCTACTGTCGTATTTTCAAGATCAATCCCATTCGTCTTTGCCGCTGCTAACAATGCTGGACTTGCAGGAATACCACGTCTACCTAGATTTGTTACCCATTCATTTCGTGCTGGGGAAATTTCGATTTCCTCATTAGCAAGCTTATACTTAGCAGGAACAGCTATTAATTTTTTAGCAGCTTCTTTTACCAACACTTTCTTTTCTTGAACGTCATAAGTTGCGGGTATAATTTCAACTGTCTCAGACTCTGGTTTTACTAAAACTTTTTCTGGTTTAACTTCAAACTGAGCAGGCACAATAACCTTTGCATAACATTCTCCTGGCTTTGCATCAGGCAAGGTAGCAGTAGCATCAACTCGATCTTCGGCAGCTGTACCCATGATAGGTATAAGTAATGATAATAACGCAACTGAAGCATGACGTTTATTCAGCATTTGAAACTCCTAAATTTATTATTTACTAAATTTTTAGTGATTAATACATATCATTAAGCCCAAAGCAATAGAAACCCCATAGCCTGAACTCTATTAATATAGTAGGTGGAAGACATACATGCCAGCATAGTGACTAGTATTTCGCTCGTAAGGATAATTCATATCCGACCAATGGGCAACCTCCAGCATCTAGGCTAGCTACACTACGTTTGATAGATTTACTAATTTTGAATAATATTTAATCAGCTTTGTCTGCGATTAAATTAATTTTTTGTATGTTTTTTAAAAGGATATAAATAATATTTGATATTATATCTAGCAATTAAAAAAATTTATTCTTTACGGCTAGAGCTTCGCAAAAAGTTGACACTACTTGATTTCTTATAAAGTTCAAAAAACAGCCTTTACCGAAGCAACACAAATAGCCATTAATCCACCAGGTAATAATCCTAAAGCTAATACTGCGAGACCATTTATACTCAGTAAGGTACCAAATTCTAAACTAGCATAAGAAGGTGCGATAGAATCATCACTTTCTTCAAAATACATAATTTTAATTGCCCGCAGGTAATAGTAAGCCCCTACAACTGACATCACGACTGCGAATACAGCCAACCATACTAAGTCTGCGCCGACTACAGCCTGAACAACTGCTAACTTTGCATAGAACCCGACAGTAGGTGGTACCCCTGCCATTGAGAATAAAAATAGCAACATCATTAAGGCGACCCATGGGTGACGAGTGCCTAGCCCTTTGAGATCAGTCAGTTCATCGGCTTCTGATTTTTCGCTGCTGAGAAAGATGATCACCGCAAAACCACCCATAGAAATGATCGCGTAAGTGATGATGTAGAACATGGAAGCAGCATAACCCGCTTGATTAGCAGCCAGTATACCCATTGCAACGAATCCCATGTGAGAAATGGTTGAGTAGGCTAGCATACGTTTTAAATTGGTTTGTGCGATAGCAACGACATTACCAACAAACAGCGACAATGCGGCTAATAAGACCAAAATTTGCTGCCAACCATCCGACATCCCGCCTAAGCCTTCTGCGAGTAAACGGATAATCATTGCAAATACAGCTATTTTAGGTGCCGCGCCTAAGAACATGGTGATGGCTGTGGGTGAACC
>JAGLDT010000271.1 GCA_023145485.1 Cocleimonas sp.
GGTGATAATAGTTATACCAATCTTTAACCACATCTTCGGTTAAATCAGCTGCTCCAACAAACTCTGGTTTACCAATTTTGCCAAAGAATTTACCAGCAAAGGTAAAGTAACGACGATAGACTTTTCGTAATAAGTCTTGTCGTGCAACGGGCATGTTTTTAGGGTCTTTAGTGCCAATGTAGTAATGGCATTTATCCGTACAGGCACCACATTTAACACAAATATCTAAGAAAACTTGCAATGAACGATAACGATGACGCAGGTCATCTAACTTCTCTAATGCACGTTCTTTCCAATTTTCAACGAGCGTATCGCTATCACCGTAATGCTCAACCCCTGCTGGCATAGTAAAGTCAGTGGGGAAGCCCATTTCTTTTTGGAAATCAGGTTTTGATATCCAAGGGCCAGGTATATGACCCATTGTGCCTTTTTCAAGGGCGGGTACGTCAACGAGACCATCATCACCCGTTACCGTAGGAATTTTATAATCTGCCATAACGTTTGCCCTTATTTATCCAACTCATGCAAATACAGTTTATCTTGCTTTTCTAGCTTCTTCGCCCAACCTGATAGATGACGCTTTTCTCTTGGATTATCCACCTGATTACGGGTTGGACTAAAGAAGATACCTGGAGCGTGCATTAACTTACTGATAGGGAAAATTAACATTAAAATAGCAACCAGTGACAAGTGAATAATTAACACAGGATCAGCAGGTAGCGGATGGAACGTGAAGGTTCTTAGCCCCATAAAGAAGGTTTTAACCATCAAAATATCGGTGTGACTAACAAACTTCATCATCAAGCCTGAAAAGCCAATCATAATCAGCAAACCGAGCATTGCTCTGTCGGATGGTGCTGTGATATAGCGTACTCTATCAATCAAAATACGGCGTAATAGTAGGCCAATTAAAGCAATGACCATCAAGAAGCCTGCGTATTTACCAAAGGGTTGTACAATGTCGATGATAAGCCAAACATCTTCTTGGAAATAACGTACATGACGCAAAACAATCAGTGCTAAGGCATAGTGGAATAATATGCCTAATACCCATAATAATTTGTTGGAACGAAACAAGCTGTAAAATAATACAACTTCTTTGAACATCCGTACCCATACGCCACGCTTATTTAACGGGGCTGGCGTTGTAGGAATCTTTAACGGTGCTGGAATTTTCCAATAAAGAAAAACTTTATAGGCAATTCCTAATACGATAACTAAGGTGGCTACCCAAAAGAGTACGCCAAAAAAAACGCTCAAGAACACTTTTTATCTCCCGAAATTCATCTCTTTCATGAATTCACATTCATTAACAGATAGTCAATTTAATAGACTAAAGCCAATATTCTATAAGCTAACAATCAATCTAATAACGAATATTGGAAACAATATAAACTTATGAAAGAGATCGGAGGCTTATTCTCCGATTCTCTTCATGACTAGCGTTAATAAAAATTCAAAAACTTACTAGTCAAGGTATATAAAGCTCTTTACAAAGACTTATACACAACCTGTTGGCTTTGGAAGACCTGCATATTTACATGCTTGCTTACCAGGGCCATAAGGGAATAAAGAGTAAAGGTACTTAGAGTTACCTTTTGATTTACCCAAACGCTTACCAACAGCTTTAGTCAGTACACGTACTGCTGGAGCAATTTGATACTCTTCATAATACTCACGTAAGAAGTTAATGATGTCCCAATGCTCGTCTGTTAAATCAACATCTTCAGCTTTTGCTAATGCGTTACCGATTTCTGGAGTCCAAGAACCCAAGTCAATTAAGTAACCTTCTTCGTCTAATTCAATTGACTGACCGCCTACTTCTAATGCCATGTTATATATCCTTTTATTTTATTAATTAAATTAAGCTGTTCACTTTTTATTATTCAGATTTCGTCTAAACAATAAAGCAGAATTATAACCAGCTCTGTGTTGTCTCATTGTCCGCTGTTAGATCAACAAAGCCTGCATAATCAACCATTTTAATCCCGTCAATTAATCTGTCTTCACTGAGCCCGCGAGCCATTAAATCACCTGCTAATACATAGACGCTTTTATCCGCCATTGCAGCTTTAAGCTTATCTGCAAACGCCGTTCCGTCTATTGCGCCAACGGCAGCATCTTCAATCATAAGAATTGAATCGCCTGCTGATGCATGTCCTAAGCAAGAATCAAAAGTCACTTTTTCAAACGGTGACTTATTTACAATATGTAGCATTGCCATTTTCAGTCACTCCTTTAGAAACTTAATGTCACTTCTTGTTCTGCCATAACAGCAGCCATTTCTTCACGACTTACCATGATGATGGATGATTTCTCAGCCCAATCCTCATCTTCGTCTTCCCAAACCAGATCCATTAGATCATCTTGAGTTAGACCACGCTCTGCTAATGACTCTTTCTCAACGTAAAGCTTGCTGATATCATAATCACCCAATGCTTTATACGCTTTTGAGAAATTCTTTTGACCAATACCTGTGGTATCTTGTCCGTTTGTGATTTGGTAAACACCGTCATCAATAAACGCTAAGGATACATCTTGATCAAACGCCGCTGAAATCAATACCACTTCTAAAGATTCCAATGCATAAGCGGTACCATAAGGTGCTTTGCGATTAACAAACATGAATTTTTT
>JAGLDT010000272.1 GCA_023145485.1 Cocleimonas sp.
GTGGACGTGGTCATAAAGGTCAAAAATCACGCTCAGGTGGTTTTAGTAAAGTAGGTTTTGAAGGCGGGCAAATGCCATTGCAGCGTCGTCTACCAAAAGTAGGTTTCAATTCTAAAAAGAAGCTAGTAACAGCTGAAATTCGTTTGCACGAATTAGAATTGGTTTCTGGTGATGTGGTTAGTTTGGATGCTTTAAAAAAAGCAAATATAGTTGGCAAAAATACTTTATACGCAAAAGTAATTTTATCAGGAAAAATTGATAAAGCAGTTACAGTAAAAGGTCTTAGAGCAACTAAAGGTGCTAGAGAAGCTATCGAAGCTGCCGGGGGCAAGATAGAAGAATAAGGGTAAATAATAGTGGCTCGAAATAATACATCAGGTGGCATGCTCAGTAATATGAGTAATGTAGCCGAAATTAAACAAAGGCTTGCCTTTGTTTTTTTCGCTTTAATAGTTTACAGAATAGGTACTTTTATTCCTATTCCTGGCGTAAACCCTATTGCTATGCAGCAATTCTTCGAGCAAAACAGTGGAACCATATTGGGTGTTTTCAATATGTTCTCTGGTGGTGCGCTAGAGCGCCTTAGTTTGTTTGCTTTGGGTATTATGCCTTACATCTCTGCCTCTATTATTGTGCAGTTGATGACACATGTGGTTCCTTCTTTAATGCAGCTAAAGAAAGAAGGGGAAGCAGGTAAACGAAAAATAACCCAGTACACACGATATGGTACGGTCGGTTTGGCTTTATTCCAGAGTATGGGAATAGCGATTGCACTAGGTGGTCAAGACTTAGGTGGTGGGCAAACAATTGCTCTGCATCCTGGTACTGGTTTTGTGATTACTACTGTCGTCTCATTGGTTACTGGAACTTTGTTCTTAATGTGGCTTGGTGAGCAGATTACAGAGCGTGGTATTGGTAACGGTATCTCACTCATTATCTTCGCAGGTATTGTTGCAGGTTTGCCAGTTGCTATTGGTGGAACATTAGATCTTGCAAGAACAGGTGCAATTAGCCCAGCCTTTGTCATTATATTATTAGCAATGGCTGTATTGGTAACCGCATTTGTTGTTTTTGTGGAAAGAGGGCAAAGACGAATAACGGTTAACTATGCTAATAGACAACAAGGTCGGCGCATGGTTAAAGGGCAGACTAGCCACTTGCCATTAAAACTGAATATGGCAGGTGTTATACCGCCGATATTTGCATCCAGTATTATTTTGTTTCCTTCAACTTTAGGGCAATGGTTGTCTAAGACTGAAGGAATGGAATGGTTGCAGGTTATTGTAACTAAGCTACAGCCTGGGCAACCGCTCTATATTATGTTTTATGCGCTTGCGATCATCTTCTTTACCTTTTTCTATACAGCAATGGTGTTTAATTCGCGTGAGACTGCTGATAATTTGAAGAAATCAGGCGCTTATATCCCTGGTATTCGTCCTGGAAAAGAAACAGGTAAGTATATTGATGGTGTTATGACACGTTTAACAGCGGTGGGAGCGATTTATATAACCCTTGTGTGTCTATTGCCAGAGTTTTTGATTTATGGTTGGAATGTACCGTTTTACTTTGGCGGGACATCACTATTAATTATCGTTGTTGTTGTTATGGACTTCTTAGCACAGCTACAAGCGCTAATGATGTCGCACCAGTATGAAGGTTTAATGCAAAAAGCAAACTTCAAAAAATCTGGCAAAAAGAAGCCACGAACAACACGCTAGCATTATTAAGTCCTTTAGGAACTCCTGAAGGACTGATATTTAAGTTTAAAAAAGTTTAAGTTGGAGATTTAGCTATGAAGGTTCGTGCTTCTGTAAAAAAAATGTGTCGTAACTGTCGTGTTGTAAAGCGTAAAGGTGTTGTTCGTATTATTTGCACTGATCCGCGTCATAAGCAACGTCAAGGATAAGACGAAGGAAGAAAACTTTAACAACATTATTTTTTATTTATAATGATGAAGTTTTTTCCTAATAAGATGTATTTTAAGACTTATTTAGTGATTTTTATCTATTAGAAAAATTATATTAATAATTCTGGAATCTGTATTGATTAACGCTGTGTAATAGGGTAGAGTTGCCCGCTTTTCACGGCAGATTGGAGATTGGTTGATGGCGCGTATAGCGGGTATTAATATTCCTGTAAATAAACATGCAGTTATTGCATTAACTGCTATTTACGGCATTGGACGTTCACGTGCGGCAGATATTTGTATTGCTGCTGATGTTGCTCAGGATGCAAAAGTTCGCAATTTAAGCGAAGCTGAAGTTGAACGTGTTCGTAAAGAAGTAGGCAAGTTTGTGGTTGAAGGCGATTTACGCCGTGATGTTTCCATGAACATAAAACGTCTAATGGATTTGGGTTGTTATCGTGGTATACGACATCGTCGTGGTCTGCCTCTGCGTGGCCAACGAACAAAGACAAATGCGCGTACCCGTAAAGGTCCACGTAAACCAATCCGTAAGTAACAATGCAAGTGATTGTAGATTACAGATGATTTCACGAGTAGGTATTGAAGATGGCAAAAGCCACAAAGACACGTAAGAAAGTTAAAAAGTCGGTAAGTGATGGTATTGCGCATATCCATGCGTCGTTTAATAATACAATCGTTACCATTACTGACCGTCAAGGCAATGCACTTTCTTGGGCAACAGCAGGCGGATCAGGTTTTCGTGGTTCACGGAAAAGTACACCTTTCGCAGCACAGATAGCCGCTGAAAAAGCAGGTGAGAAAGCTAAAGAATTCGGCTTGAAGAATTTAGATGTTCACGTTAAAGGCCCCGGCCCTGGTCGTGAATCTGCAGTTCGTGCGTTAAATAATATTGGTTATAAAATCAGTAATATTATTGATGTAACACCTATCCCCCATAATGGTTGTCGTCCACCTAAAAAACGTCGCGTATAGAAGCAGGAGATTATAATGGCCAGATATATTGGACCTAAGTGTAAATTGATGCGTCGTGAAGGTACTGATCTTTACTTAAAAGGACGTGGACGTTCACTAGAAAATAAATGTAATTTAGAAAAAATCCCAGGTGTTCATGGTGAACGCCGTACTCGGATTTCTGACTATGGATTACAGTTGCGTGAAAAGCAAAAAGTACGTCGTACCTACGGAGTATTAGAAAAGCAATTCAGAAATTACTTCAAAAAAGCAGCTTCTATGAAAGGCTCTACAGGTGAAAACTTATTGCAACTGCTTGAGTGTCGTCTAGATAACGTTGTTTATCGTATGGGTTATGCTTCAACTCGTTCAGAAGCACGTCAGCTGGTGAGTCATAAAGCAATTCACGTGAATGGACAGTCGGTTAATATTCCTTCTTATCAAATTTCTGAAGGTGATACCGTTTCTATTCGTGAAAAAGCAAAGAAACAAACTCGAATTCAAGACTCTATGGCAGTTGCTGAGCAGTTAGGTTTTCCTGAGTGGATGGAAGTTGATCCAAAAAAACTTGAAGCAACTTTCAAGTCAGTACCAGAACGTGACGGTTTACCGGCGGAAATCAACGAATCACTCATCGTTGAATTGTATTCGAAATAAAATTGTAAGAGGAGTCTATGGATTGGCTTCTTTTATAAAGTTTGAGGGAATAAAATGCCATCAAGTCCAACTGATTTACTAAAACCTCGCAATATTCAAGTTGAAGATCTAGGTAGTAATACATCTAGAATAACTTTAGAGCCTTTAGAACGTGGTTTTGGGCATACGCTTGGTAATGCTTTGCGTCGTATTCTACTGTCATCTATTTCAGGATGTTCAGTAACAGAAGTTCAGATCAAGGGTGTAACCCATGAATATTCTGCACTTCCAGGAGTTAAGGAAGATATCGTTGATATCATGCTTAACTTGAAAAAATTAGCAGTACGTTTGAATGAAAAAGAAGAAGTCACTTTAGATCTAAAAAAACAAGGTCCGTGCGTATTAACTGCTGCAGACATTAAATTAGATCATGATACAGAAATTGTTGATCCAGATCATGTGATTGCAACATTAACTTCTGATATTGACTTTGATATGACGATCACTATTCGTCGTGGTCGAGGCTATCAGCCTGTTACAGCACGCCGTGGTCCTGATTCGCCTGAACTACCCTTAGGCACATTAGAGTTAGACGCTAGTTTTAGCCCAATTCTACGTGTTGCCTATGAAGTTGATAGTGCGCGTCATGAGCAACGAGCTGATATGGATAAGCTAATCATTGAGTTGCAAACCGATGGTTCTGTTGATCCAGAAGAAACTATTAGCAATGCTGCAACTGTGTTACATGAGCAACTTGCTGTATTCTTCGATTTAACGATCATAGAACCAGAGCCAGAAGAACCACCTGAGCCAGAAATAGATCCAATTTTATTGCGACCTGTTGATGATTTAGAGCTGACAGTACGTTCTGCTAACTGTTTGAAAGCAGAGCAAGTTTACTATATTGGTGACCTTGTGCAGAAAACAGAAAGTGAGTTGTTAAAGACCCCTAATCTCGGTAAAAAGTCATTGACTGAAATTAAGGATGTGCTCGCATCTCATGGTCTAACATTAGGTTCAAGATTAGAAAATTGGCCACCACCAGTGGCAGAAAGTAATGACACCAGAATTGGTTAGTTAAGGACTTTTGTTCTAAATAGCCAGATCATGGTTATTTTAATATTTGTTAATTAGGATTTTAAAATGCGACATCGTAAATCTGGTCGTCAACTGAGTAGAAACAGTAGTCACCGTAAAGCAACCTTACAGAGTTTAACTAATGCATTGTTTCGTTATGAAGCAATTAAGACTACTGTTGCAAAAGCAAAAGAATTGAGAAGAGTAGCAGAGCCTTTAGTTACCCGCTCGAAAATAGATTCTGTTCATAATAGGCGTATTGTTTTTGCACGTTTACGTGACAAAGAGATTGTTGGTAAGCTATTCACAGAGCTTGGACCTCGTTATTCTGAGCGTCCTGGTGGATATTTGCGTATGATTAAATGTGGATATCGTGCGGGAGATAATGCTCCAATGGCATACGTCGAGTTAGTTGACCGTCCAGAAGCTTAATTTTAAGCTTGGATGTATCAAAGAAAAAAGCTGGTTTATCCAGCTTTTTTTATGCTTGTATTTTGTGAATTACACTAGAATTACACTAGAATTACACTAGAATTACACTAG
>JAGLDT010000273.1 GCA_023145485.1 Cocleimonas sp.
TTCTTTACATAGTCAGCATGACCTGGGCAATCTACGTGCGCGTAATGACGAGCTTCTGACTCATACTCTACGTGAGACGTTGCAATGGTTATACCACGTGCTTTTTCTTCTGGCGCATTATCAATCTCGTCAAATGCTTTAACTTCACCACCCATTTTTTCTGCCATAACCTTTGTTAATGCAGCAGTTAGTGTTGTTTTACCATGATCCACGTGACCAATGGTTCCCACATTGACATGGGGTTTATTACGTTCAAATTTTTCTTTAGACATGCTTATACACCTTTATTCATTACCGCATCGGCGATATGTTTAGGTGCCTCTGCATATTTTGAAAACACCATCGAGTAACTTGCCCGCCCCTGAGTCACAGAGCGTAGATCAGTTGCATAACCAAACATTTCTCTCAACGGCACTTCAGCACGAACAATTTTACCCGCTGGCGAATCATCCATACCTTGAACAATGCCACGACGACGATTCAAGTCACCCATCACATCGCCCATATTTTCCTCTGGTGTTACAACCTCTATATCCATATAAGGCTCTAACAAAGCAGGATCTCCTTGCAAAACACCTTCTCTTGCCGCGAATGAACCCGCTACCTTAAAGGCAACTTCATTCGAATCCACTTCATGATAGGAACCATCATACAAAGTCGCTTTAATATCAATCACAGGAAAACCTGCAATCACACCGCTTTGTAATTGCTCCTGAATACCTTTCTCTACAGCAGAGATATACTCTTTAGGAACAACGCCATCATTAATTTTATTTTCAAAAGCATAACCGAAACCATCTTCCTTTGGCTCTAACTCCACCCAAACATGACCGTACTGTTTTGCGCCTTCTGTTTGGCGAATAAACTTTCCTTCCGCCTTTACTTTCTTTCTAATACTTTCGCGATAAGAAACCTGTGGTGACCCCACATTAGCTCCTACATCAAATTCTCTTTTCATTCGATCAACAATAATATCCAGATGTAATTCACCCATTCCTGATATAATGGTTTGCCCCGTTTCCTCATCTGTCTTAACAGAAAAGGTCGGATCTTCTTGAACTAATCTCTTGAGCGCTTCCGCCAATTTATCTTGGTCAGCTGTTGTTTTTGCTTCAACTGCAACTGAAATAACAGGCTCTGGGAAATCCATTTCTTCTAAAGTGATAGGATGATTCAAATCACATAAGGTATCACCTGTCACAATATCTTTTAAACCAACGGCCGCAACAATATCACCCGTTCTTACTTCTTTTACTTCTTCTCGGGAATTAGAGTGCATTTGCAAAATACGCGTAACACGTTCTCGCGACCCCTTTCTTGGGTTATACACCACCTTTCCAGATGCTAAAATACCCGAGTAAACTCTAAAAAAAGTTAATGTACCAACAAACGGATCAGTCGCTACTTTGAAAGCCAGCGCAGCAAAGGGTTCTTTATCATCCACTTCACGCACAATCGTTTTTTCATCGAGCATACCTTCAATAGAAGACACGTCTAACGGTGAAGGCAAATAATCAATGACGCCATCAAGCATCGCCTGCACACCTTTATTCTTAAAAGCAGAACCAC
>JAGLDT010000274.1 GCA_023145485.1 Cocleimonas sp.
TTTAAATGAAGTGTGAATTTTTTTGTGAATTATGTTCTTTTATATCAATAAGATAGAAAGTAGATTGCTAGGAATCAGCACCCTTTGCGACCATAAAAAAAGCCATATAGAAAAAATATTCCGTATGGCTTTTTTATAGTTTAGTAAGGAGCGTGAACGTTGTTCCTAAGTCCTAAAATAGTATTATTTTCTGATTATTTCAGACCCATTTTTTTAAGAATCATTGCCATTGGGCAAAAACCTGTGAAAGCAGATTGAAGCATCATTACACCAGCGAATACGGTTAACCAAATAAAGGCAGGGTTAACATAAGCGGCTAGAACAACACTTGCTAGAACCATTACACCCGCACCAGCCATTACCGCGTTATTTAAAGTCATGTGAATTTCCTCGTAATAAACCTAAACTATGAAGTGTTTAGGTTAAAAAATAAAATCTAAATCCTATTTCTATCCGTTAGATAAGATTTAGGTACAGTATAAGTTGTAGCAAAAATAAAGCTTAATTGCATTATTATTTATCATTTTTCTCTATCTTCGGGGTAGTCTCGTGGTAAAGCGCCAATATACAATTGGCGTGGGCGACCAATCCGCGACTCTGGATCTTTCATCATTTCATTCCAGTGGGATATCCAACCAACGGTTCGCGCCACGGCAAAGATGACGGTAAACATATTTAGCGGAATACCCATTGCTAATAAGATAATTCCCGAATAAAAATCAACATTGGGATAGAGATTGCGAGAAACAAAATACTCATCTTCCAATGCAATACGCTCTAATTCCATTGCCGTATCAAATAATTCTTGATACTCATTGTTCGCACCGAGGGTCGATAATACCTCATGACATGTCTTACGAATAATTCGCGCGCGCGGGTCATAGTTTTTATAAATACGATGCCCAAATCCCATTAAACGAAAGCGATCATTTTTATCTTTAGCACGGTCAAAATAGTACTGAATATCATTATCTGACTCAGTAATATCAACCAACATGCGAATCACCGCCTCATTAGCGCCACCGTGTGCAGGCCCCCAAAGTGAGGCGATCCCAGCAGAAATAGCGACAAAAGGATTAGCTTCAGAACTTCCCGTTAGGCGTACCGTGGAGGTGGATGCATTTTGTTCATGATCGGCATGAAGAATAAAAATCAGATCTAATGCCTTAACGAAGAAAGGATCAGGTGTGTATTTCTCCATTGGAATACTGAACATCATATGCAAGAAATTGGCAGCATAGCTCAAGTCATTACGTGGATACTCAAAGGGCAAGCCGTGAGCATAGCGATAACTCCATGCGGCAATCGTTGGCATTTTGGCAATTAATTGATGGGCTGCAATCATGCGATCGTTAGGATTGTGAATATCCATATCATCATGATAAAAAGAAGAAAGCGCACCGACTACGCCGACCATAATTGCCATTGGGTGTGAGTCACGGCGAAAGCCACTATAAAAGCGTTTAAGCGCCTCATGTAACATTGTGTGATGAGTGATGATCGATTTAAATTCAATCAATTCTTTTTTATTGGGAAGTTCTCCGTTCAATAATAAACAGCAAACTTCTAAAAAAGTACTATGATCAGCGAGTTGCTCAATTGGATAGCCCCCGTATTGTAGATCACCTTTTAAACCATCTAGATAAGTAATGGCACTACTGCAACTGGCAGTGGAGAGAAATCCAGGATCATAAGTAAAATAACCTAAGTCACGATAAAGACTGCGTACATCAACCGTAGGAATGCCGTTGCTAGGACGTAAAATAGGAAGATCAATTTCTTTTCCTGTCGAATTATCGATAAGTGTAATCGTGTCCTTTTTGCTCATAGGAAGTACCTAGTCTGTTTACCTTAGGAAGTTCCGAATTACTTCCTTGGTCATTAAAAAAGAATAGCGGGATGATAGCAGATACGACTAAGTAATACGAAATATAGAAGGGGTTGGATTCAATGGGATTGGTTTAACGGTCGTTAAAATGATCCATTAATTTTGCCTGAAATAATCGTTCTATCAGTGGAATTAATGAGCAATTTGTGTGATGGTAATAAGGGTAAAATAGGTAGTATAGATATTCATTTATTCTATTTTTAGGAAACAAGTGCTTTAGTCTCGTTTGGTGGAGCTACAGCAAACGCTTCCAAAAATTATTTATGTGAAAGACTATGGCTAACAAACAACAGAACGACAACATGGAGTGTACGATGAATAAACTGGTTAAATCATTAAGTGTGGCTTTAGTAACGACAGTATTAAGTGTCAATGCAATGGCGAAGGATGAACTAAATGTCGCTTATTTCTTAGAATGGCCTTCTGCCAACCAAGTTGCTCAAGTTGAAAAAACTTACGATGAAAAAATGGGAATGAAGGTTAACTGGCGTTCATTTGATGACGGTAATGCAATGACGGCGGCAATGGTTTCTGGTGATATTGATATTGCTTACTCGCAAGGCTTTGTTCCTTTTGTGATTGGCGTTACTAAAGGGGTCGATCTAAAATTGGTTGGCGTAGCAATGACCTATGCAGAGAATGATAATTGCGTTGTGCATAAAGATGCCAAGATTACTAAAGATAATGCCAAAGATCTCGAAGGTAAAAAAGTGGCGTTATTTACCGCGGGCGTAACCCATTACAAAATGCTGAAAACGCTAAAGCATCTTAAAGTAGATGTGAGCAAAGTTAAAATCCTCAGCATGAGTAACCCTGATGCGGCAGCAGCAATGGCGCGTGGTGATGTTACAATGGCATGTGGCTTTGGTGGTGCATTAACGCGTATGAAAGAATACGGAACGGTCTTAATGACAGGCGCAGAGCAAGAGGCAATGGGCTTGAAAGTCTTTGATATTGTTGCAGTGACAGGAAAATTTGCGAAAGAGCATCCTAAATTAATCACGCAATTTATGCAGGTGACAGAAGATGCGAATAAAGCCTATGCAAAGAAGCCTGAGCAGTATTACGATATTTTAGC
>JAGLDT010000275.1 GCA_023145485.1 Cocleimonas sp.
TTTATTTCAGCCATGATTTATTCTCCATTAATTTATAGTGTTTTTATTTTTATAAGATAAGGTGTTTAAAGTCCAGCCAATTAATGGGCTAGTTAAGTACTATTATTGGATACGATATACCAATATAAAGCGGATGCAGTCGCTTTTCTATTCAGCTATTCTGTTAGCCGCCACAATATGCTAAATTGCGTCTTCCAAAAAATAATTAATAGAATTCAATCATTATGTCCTTAAGTACTGAAGAAGTGAAAAAAATCGCATTATTAGCGCGTCTTGCAATCAGTGATAAAGAAGCACAGCAATATTCGGATAGTCTCTCTGAAATTTTTGACCTTGTGGCGCAAATGAATGCAGTGGATACCAGCGATATTTTGCCAATGGCGCACCCTCAAGATATATCACAACGCTTACGTGAGGACGTAGTGACTGCTGATAATCAGCGTGAAAAATTTCAAGCCATTGCACCCTCAACAGAAGAGGGTTTATACCTAGTACCTAAGGTGCTTGAATAAAGCAAAAAATCTATCTGTAGGTCGGGTTAGCTTATTGAGCGTAGCAAGATAACGTTACCCAACAATCAATATATCTAGCAATAAAAAATAGAATAAAAGAGTTACCTAATGCATAACAAATCGCTAACCGAATTAGCCACTGATTTAACGTCAGGGGCTTATTCCAGTGTTGAATTAACACAATATTTTCTTGATCGAATCAATCAGTACGATACTAACTTAAATGCGTTTATTACCGTCATGGATGAGCAAGCGTTGGCCATGGCAAAAACGGCTGATGAGCAAATCGCAGCAGGTTCAGCGGGTGCTTTAACGGGTATTCCTATGGCGCATAAAGATATTTTTTGTACTGATGGTGTGCGCACTTCGGCAGGTTCTAAAATGTTGGATAATTTTATTGCGCCTTATAATGCAACCGTGGTTGAAAAGCTGAATGTGGCGGGTATGCCTATTTTAGGTAAGACCAATATGGATGAATTCGCAATGGGTTCATCGAATGAGAATTCATTTTACGGCAAAGTAAAAAATCCTTGGGATCTGGAGCGTGTTCCTGGTGGTTCCTCGGGTGGAAGCGCAGCGACAGTGGCTGCACGATTAGCGCCTGTTGCAACAGGTACTGATACAGGTGGTTCAATTCGCCAACCTGCTTCTTTAACAGGCATTACAGGCATTAAACCCACTTACGGTCGAGTATCTCGCTTTGGTATGATTGCCTATGCTTCAAGCTTAGATCAAGGGGGTGTTTTTGGTACCTCCGCTTCAGACTGTGCTTTAGTGTTGCAAGCGATGTCAGGCTTTGATGAAAAAGATTCAACCAGTTCTGAACAAGCCGTTGGAGATTTTAGTGCAAGCTTAAAGGACTCCTTACAAGGTTTAAAAATTGGTCTTCCAAAAGAGTATTTTGAAGAAGGCTTAGATTCAGGCGTTGCAAAAGTGATTGAAGATGCGATTGCTGAATACAAAAAACTGGGCGCTGAAATTATTGAAATCAGCTTGCCCAATACACATCTCGCTATTCCCGCTTATTATGTGGTTGCGCCTGCTGAATGTTCTTCTAATCTATCCCGTTTAGATGGAGTACGTTACGGTTATCGTTGTGAAAATCCAAAAGACCTACAGGATCATTATATGCGCTCACGTGGTGAAGCCTTTGGTGATGAAGTAAAACGTCGTATTATGGTCGGTACTTATGCATTATCAGCAGGGTATTACGATGCTTATTATTTAAAAGCGCAGAAAATTCGTCGTTTAATCAGTGAGGATTTTCAACAAGCATTTGAGACGGTAGATGTGATTATGGGGCCTGTAGCGCCTAATACTGCTTTTAAAATTGGCGAGAAATCAGATGATCCTATCAGCATGTACCTTTCCGATATTTATACCATTGCGGTCAATCTAGCAGGTTTGCCAGGAATGTCCGTTCCCGCTGGGCAAGCCAATAATCTACCCGTTGGCTTACAGCTCATTGGTAATTATTTTGAAGAAGCAAAAATGTTAAATATTGCGCATCAATACCAGCAAGTTACTGATCATCATCAACAAATGCCGACTGCATTTGAGATCGCTAATATTAACCCAAGCAAAGGAGGAGAATAATCATGGAATGGGAAACAGTCATCGGCTTGGAAATCCACGCACAATTAATGACAAAATCTAAAATATTCTCAGGCTCCTCCATTGCTTACGGTGCAGAGCCAAATACACAGGCGAATGTGGTCGATCTTGCATTGCCCGGTGTATTACCCGTCCTGAATGTTGAAGCTGTGCGTATGGCGGCTAAGTTTGGCTTAGGTATTAATGCGCCTGTATCGCAAAACTCTGTCTTTGCACGTAAAAACTATTTCTATCCAGACTTACCGCAAGGCTATCAAATCAGCCAAATGGATCTGCCGATTGTAGAAATGGGACATATTGATATTCCACTAGAAGACGGTAGCACCAAGCGTATTGGCGTAACCCGCGCCCATTTAGAGCAGGATGCAGGTAAATCCTTGCACGAAGATTTTGCAGGTATGACAGGCATTGATTTAAATCGTGCTGGTACGCCTCTGTTAGAAATTGTATCCGAACCTGATATGAGCAGTGCTAAAGAAGCCGTCGCTTATATGAAAAAAATTCACGCACTAGTACAGTATTTAGAAATTTGCGACGGTAATATGCAAGAAGGCTCCTTCCGCTGTGATGCCAATGTTTCAGTGCGTCCTAAAGGTCAAAAAGAGTTAGGTACACGTGCTGAACTTAAAAATATCAATTCCTTCCGTTTTGTAGAACGCGCTATCAATATCGAAATAGCACGTCAAATTGATATTATTGAAGAAGGTGGCTCAGTGGTGCAGGAGACACGTTTATTTGATCCTGACAAAGATGAAACCCGTTCCATGCGCTCTAAAGAAGAAGCCAATGATTACCGCTACTTCCCCGATCCTGACCTATTGCCGGTACGCATTAGTGATGAATTTATTGAAGCAATACGTGCCACCCTGCCAGAATTACCTGAAGCAAAAAAACAACGGTTTATTGATGAGTTTTCTCTCAGCGACTATGATGCAGAGATAATGACCTCTAGTCGCCCTTTAAGTGATTATTATGAAATAGTTGCATCAGGCAGTGGCGAGGCAAAATTAGCCGCTAACTGGGTAATGGGAAATTTATCAGCTGCGCTAAATAAAGACGATAAAAACATTGCCGACTCCCCCATTAGTGCTGAAATGTTAGTTGGCATGATTAAGCGCATCTCAGATAGCACTATTTCTGGAAAGATTGCTAAAGACGTATTTGAAGCAATGTGGAAGGGCGAAGGCGATGCGGATAGCGTGATCGAGAAAAAAGGCTTAAAGCAAATTACCGATTCAGGGGCAATTGAAACCATGATTGATGAAATCATTGCAAATAATCAAGCCCAAGTAGAAGAATTTCGCTCAGGTAAAGAGAAAATACTCGGCTTTTTTGTTGGACAAGTCATGAAAGCTTCAAGAGGTAAGGCTAATCCTGGTCAGGTTAACCAGTTATTACGAAAGAAACTTAAAGCTTGATATTCTTTCTTTAGATCAAAGAATTCAGCATAAAATGACTGTTGCTATCAAGGATCGCTTTAAATTTAACGGGATATAAAAACATGGCCTTTTCAAATTTTTTTGGAATTAAATCAAAAATGTCTACAGAGCAACATCGCCCTGTTGCCATCACGAGAGAATTAACGAGTGTTGTTATCAAGCATGACGGGAAACCCTTTGAAATATCCCGCACTAAAGATAATGATGCCGTTATCCCTCCTATGTATGCAAAAACATCTCGTCCTTGCCCACCATTTTGCATCCAACCGATGGTCATTGAACCTGGTGTTGTCAATATTGGCGAACTGGAGTTTATCGACTATTTAGTACAGAAAAGTGAGGGAGATGAGTCTCTTGCCATTATTGACTCACGTACCGCTGATTGGGCGCTAGCTTCGACCATTCCAGGAACAACCAATGTACCCTGGATCTCCTTGTCTCGTGAAGTAGGCGTTACTGCAACTAAATTAATTTCTGTTTTAGAACAAAAATTTGATGTAAAAATTACAGATAAAGAACGAATTGAAGAATATTTTGATGCCGACAAAGTAGATCAAATACTTGATTTTTCTAATGCTAAAACATTGATCTTATTTTGCAATGGTACTTGGTGTGAACAGTCAGCTATTCAAATAAGATCATTATTACATTTTGGCTATCCAGTAGAAAAAATAATCTATTATCGTGATGGTATGCAAGGCTGGGTAGGGCTAGGTTTCCCAACAGTACCTTAATCAATAATAGATTGATATACGACAGACAAAAATGACACATTACCTCCTAAAATGTCACCTAATGACAGCGAAAAACCGTCTGTTATTTTTTATTTCAACTAATTTATATTACATTATATTTATTTTTCAATAGCTTATAATGAATATGAAAAGTTGGCATTAACCTTGCTCTATAGATAAGCAAGGTTAACAATAAAACGATTACCAACAAGCCCCTGAGATTAAGAGTGATTTATTAATACTAAAAATAAAACGATCACCGATCTCAATTTGGTGTTTTTTACCTTCCCCAGTAAAAAACACCACCTTATTCAGAATAAAACAGACAAAATGTTTTATTCCACAGCTTTACCAGCAAGCCCCTGAGACTAAGGTTAAATCTTTAGTCGCCCCGCCTCATTCTCCTCCCCCCAAGGATATGAGGCTTTATTTATTGGGCAACGTTTGTATGCGCTAATTATTATTCATAAAAGACCTTTCTAACAAACATCACCACTATAATCTGCCGTTTTTTAGCGATAATCGTAGCATAATGGCGTGAAAAGAGCGTAAAGCGAGGGATTGAATACGAGCCAACGTGTACTCTAGTGAAAATAATTTTTGGAATCGGGTGCTTTAGCTCTACCAGAGGAAGCTGAAGCACTCTTTTTCTTGGAAATTTACTATATGAACTTCTATAGAACGTCTATAAAATAAATTTATCTATTCCCTCTTTTAGTTCCTATATGTATACAAGCAATACCAAACGATAGATTATGATAGTGCACGTCACTAAAACCTAGTTGCTCCATTGTTTTTTTCATTTCTTCCTGATCAGGAAAGCGACGAATGGACTCAATTAAATAAGTATACGCTTCGGGCTGTCTAGCAATCCATGCGCCAAGCCGAGGAATGATATAATAAGAGTACAGATTATAAAAAGGTCGCAACCATCGATGGGGTGTAGAAAACTCTAAACATAAAATACGCCCATCAGGCTTAAGTACACGCCATATTTCTTCTAAACCCTTTTCCATTTGCGTCATATTACGCACACCAAATGCAATAGTAATGGTATCAACTGAGTTATTAGCCAATGCTAATTGCTCGCCAGTGGTTGCTATACAGCTTATATTATGGCGTTTTATCCCTTCTTTTAGCATTGCCAGTGAGGGGTCAGCTAATAAAACCAGATTATTTTCAGTTGCCAGCTTAATCGCAACATCACCCGTCCCACCTGCCAGATCAACAATAAGCTGACTCCCTTGAGGCTTTGCAAGCTTTACCAGTTTCCTTTTCCATAAACGATGTATCCCAAAACTCATTGCATCATTCATAAGATCATAACGAGGTGCAACTTTAGTGAATACCCGACGGATCAGCTGCTCACGCTCTTTATTACTGACCTCCTGATTGCCAAAGGTTTGATCAAGATTGTTTTTTTGCATTTGTTTTTACACTTTCTTAGATTGTTCTATCTCAAATTTCAACATTAGTCTATTGATTAGAATGAGTAATATTTTTGCACTTAATAGTCTAATTCATTCCATACTATTCCACTTTACCTACATTTATATTGATAGAAGTCAATTATTTTTGAGTTAATTTTAAGCAGTTTATTTATATCTTTCAGATGATTTATTTTATTTTACTTATAACCTATATAAAATTTAATTATTTTTGAATATTTGTTTATTATAAAATAACAATATATTAAATAGCAACAAAAACAATCAGATGCATGTCTTTTTCATTTTCAAATTAGTTCGTCATAAAAAAAAACAAGAATATTGATAAATAATAATAATTAAAAATACGGTGACTCTCCTATAGAAATGATAGCTTATTTTTTATCCTTTTTTTAAAAACAATCATTTCCACTAACTTGTACGACTTTTATAGTTTTTTTTCTTATGCTATATTCTCTTTCGAGTTATTTCTAGCAGTGTTCAATAATAGATAAAATCGAAAGATTGAAGCTGGTTAAGGTAAATAAATTAACTCAACAATAATAATCATAAATTCATTTTATTACTCATAATTAAGACATTCCTTAATTTAAGTTTTAACGACTAGGAGTCACAGGTGCCACACAAAGTAAGTGACAACACATCATTTCTTGGTTATCTATACTACGATCTATTGCAGTGTTGATCTGCATTTTCTAAAGGCTATTCACCAAAATACGTCTAAAAAGCAATCTATTGTTTGTTATTTATCGCCTTAATTAATATTAGGTAAGGCTTTATTTCGCTTGCTGTATTTAAAATTTATCTCTTCTCTATTTTAGCTTCCTATTATTTTTTTATTAAGGATGGCAGGGTATTAATAGGTCTATTTTAAATAAATTTTAGTTTAAATTGCTTAACTTTTATTTGAATGCATTCAATAGCTCATTATTTTCTTGCACTATTTTATTTATAGACTAGAACTATATGTTCTTGTTTGTTTTATAAAAATCTCACCCCCAAAACAATCAGATATTTATTCTGAAACATAAACACGACATTACTTTACTAGGAGGTAATTATGTCCATACTTAAAAAGGCTTGTTTATACGCCGTTTCCCCAGCACTCATCGTTGTTTTCACCGCTAGCTCTTATGCCGAAGCTTTACCAGGTCCGCTAGTGGAAACTGACTGGCTATCTAAAAATCTGGATAAAGTGCAGATTCTAGATGTACGTACTAACCCAAAAACATTTAAGAAAAAAGCTAAAAAACCAGCCGTTAATCCTTGTGGTGTTGGTGGAGCAGCTACAAAAATGCCCGTTGGTGGACACATTGCGACCAATAAAAAGAAAATTGCATTAGTTAAATGGATCAAAGTGCATAGCCGTGGCGAAAGCAATGGTGTAAAGGTTCAAGCAATGAACCTTAATAAAGAAAAATTTGCAAAATTAATGAAGAAAAGTGGCGTAAGCAATGACACAGCGGTTGTTATTACGAATAACGCTGAAACACCTGAAGATATCATGCTAGCAACACGTCTTTATTGGACAATGAAATATTATGGTCACGTTAATGTTGCGATCTTAAATGGTGGTACTTATAAATGGATCAAAGAAAAGCGTGATATTTCAACCGATAAAAGCAAGGCAGGTGGTGGTAAATACGAAGCAAAAGAGGGTAACCCTGCGCTTGTAGCCAACATGGCAGACGTTAAAGCAGCAATGGGTTCTGATACACAATTAGTTGATAGCCGTCCTTTAAGTGGTTATTTAGGCCTTTCTCCAACCAGCAAATTAGTTACCCGCCAAGGTCATATCCCTACTGCTAAAAGCTGGCCTGTTGCAACTAGCTTATTAAATAATGACAGCCTTACTTTTCAAACAGCTGCCAATATTAAAGCAACTGCTGCAGCACTGGGTTTAGATGCATCTAAAGCGACTATTTCTTATTCTGATACAGGTAGTTTCGCAACCCTAACTTGGTTTGCACTACATGAAATCGCTGGCAATACAGGTGCAAAAGTTTATGACGCATCACTCAATGAATGGACTCAAATTGCTGACAATAAAGTAGCAGCAATGACAGTCGAATAATCTCAACCGTTTTTTGTAGGTTGGGTTACAATTTTCTACGCAGTAAAAAATTGTAACCTACTATTTTGTAATATTATTATTGAGTTACGTTATTTCGTTAAGCTCAATAAACTAACCCAACCTACAGACCTAGCCTACAAAAAATTTATACCCCTAATTAAATTTTACCCTGAAGATCATGAGTCAAGCTTTGTTCATCGTGCGCTTCATGGTGAGATTTATTTAAAGAAGTACCTTTTTTTCCCACCGCAGGATATTCATATGTTTAAAAATTTAATGGTCAAACAATGGCCGTTCTGGCTAGGAGGCCTTGTTGTAGGTTTCTCCGAAATTCTTTACTACACTTTCACTTGGATGCATCCAGACATGGAAGCAGACTTTATTAACGTAACCTCTGGCTTTGCTCAGATGTACGCTACCATTGAAGCGGATATTCTTGGTCTAGACTTAGTAGGTCAAGTCTATGAGCCAAATATTCATTGGACTATCATTGGTGCATTAGCAGGCGCTCGTCTTGTCGGTATTATCGAGAAAGATGTGCGTAGCTGGGTACGTTACAACTGGCGCATGATTGCACTTGCTTTTATTGGTGGTATGCTATTTTCCTTCGGCACACGTTTAGCCGTGGGTTGTACAACGCATCACTTCATGGGCGGTATACCTGCCATGAGTATTGCCTCTTGGGTTGTACTGTTCAGTGGTATCCCTTTTGCTTTCCTTGCATTCAAAATTTCATTAAAGCTTGAGTTAGGTGGTTATTTCCGTCATCAAGAAACCAAGCCTGTTGCACGATTAGTACATGACAGCAAAGACCACACTAACCCTGGTTATGATCCTGATTACGTGCCACTAAAAGATCCAGTTCGTTTTGTTTTCAACACGATTCTTATCCTTTTCTTAGCAATCCCACTTTACTACGCTATTTTCACCGATGCATTTGCAGGTTCAATCAGTAATTTAGGAATCTGGGGCATGTTAGGTCTATTGATTCCTGGTCTAGTACTAGGCTTTGGTATTGCTAAATCTGGTTTCGGCACTGAATGTTCCGTTATGGCACCTGAGTCTGTGATCATCAATAAAGAAAAATACTGTAATGCAGGTATGCCTGAGTGTACGTTCCGTATGTTCCGTAGCATGGCGCCACTACAAGGTTTCATGGTCGCTCTTGTCGTCTTTAATATTTTCTTAATGATCGTTTGGTTATCAGGTGCAGGTGAAATGCCATTAGCATCGGGTGAAGAATATGGTCTTTACTGGGGACATATTGTGGGTGGCCCATTCTTAGCACTTGGCGCAGTCTTCATGATTGGTTGTGAAGTACGGACTTATGCACGTCTTGGTCTTGGTTATATGACAGCACTTGCAGCACTTCCTGGATTCTTCATTGGCTATATTCCTTACACAATGAACCAAGAAGCTATTGATGCAGCGATGTTTGGTGAAGGTCTAACAGAATACCTCACCATTCCTCAATGGCTTGAAGGCACGATTGGCGGAACAGAAGTAATGTGGGCATTAGTCTACAGTGCATTCCTAATCGGTATCTTAATCTTTAGTTTTGCTGTTGGTCGTAAGTTCTTCAAGATGAGCTTTAAGAACATGATGACGAAAAATACTGACGAGCTAGTTTACGCAGAAGTTAATCCTGAGCCATTTCTTGATAAGAAATAAATCAGGAAAATAACGCTGATATGTTAATCACACACACCATCACCAAAAACGTCTTCTTATTTTTAGGGATAGTGTGTGTGCTAATCAGCAGTTCAATTGAGGCAAAGGTCGATAATGATTATTGGCTTTTGCCTATCCCCCTTCAAGGTGATGCTCCCAAAACAAATCACCCAGTAACCCATGATATAAGCCCAAAATCTTGTGCGCTATGTCATAAAAAACAAGCGGATGAATGGAAAGACTCTTACCATGCAAAAGCCGCCTCTCCTGGCCTTATCGGTCAATTACATTATTTTGATCAAGACAGCGCAGAAAGCTGTTTAAGTTGCCACACGCCGCGAAGCGAGCAAATAAAAGATTGGCAAGATCAAACACTAAAATTCAAAGCAACGGGCATCGATTGTGCCAGTTGCCATCTACGTCAACACCAGCGTTATGGTGCAAAGACCAAAATAACCCCTGTTCATGGAACCGTTCAAGCAAAGCCGTTATTTAAAAAGGCTGACTTTTGTAGCCGTTGCCATCAATTCACAGAAGGCAGAGGGTTAAAATTAGCAGGAAGTTTCTTAGAAAACACCCATCAAGAATGGCAAGAATCCACTTGGAGCCAACAAGGTAAAACCTGCCAAAGTTGTCATATGCCTAATGGCTCGCACGCTTTTAAAGGCATTCACGATGCTAATATGACCCGCACTGCTTTTACTATTCAAGCAGTGCGCGAAGCAACAGGTTTCAGCTTATCACTTAGCAATCAATTTGCAGGACATGCACTACCGACTTACGCCACACCGCGTATTGTCATCACCTTAACGTCAGCAGATCAACAAAAAACCCATATTATCCAGCGCCAATTAATATTAGATGATCAGCAAAACCTACAACAAAAAGCCGACACAAGATTACAAGCAGGTGAAACGATTAAACTGTTCTTGCCCTTAAAGCCACAACAACAAGCAAGTGCCAGTATACGCGTAGAACCTGATCATTTTTATCAGCAGATTATTTATCCGTATTTTTTAGAAGATAATGATGACAGTGAATTAGAGCCAGAAGAAAAACAAGCACGGCAATTATTGCTAAAAGCCAAACAGGTGAAAAACGATTACACCTTATACGCAATTCAATGCCCACGCTGGCAACAAAAAAATTATCACTGCACATTATCCCCTCAACCGCCCAAAGGAGAACCAATGCCACTACCAAACGCTAATTCGACTTAAAAAACGTATAAATTCACCATAAAGCCCATCAAGAAAATGACGCTTTTATCAATCCTCTTTGCTCTTTAATATCCCCAAATACTCAACACCTTAGGAGAAATTTTAAAAAATGACCCCATCAACTGCCACTGTATTATCCCCGCTAGGGATGGCAAAAAAGATACATTCAATTCCGATGATCATCGGCTTAGCTTTATTATTTATCGGTAGCATCGCGCTTTATTTCGTCGGCGAAGGCGTAATGGATAATCAGTTTACTTTACCTGCCATGCTAGTTGTCGGTGTACTGTTCGGCATGACGCTCTATCACGCCGCGTTTGGCTTTGGGCGCGCTTATCGACGTTTTATGTTATACGGCGATATCACAGGTATTCGCGCGCAATTCGTTATGTTAGCGATTGCAACGCTTTTATTTGCACCTTTATTTGCCACAGGCTATTTAGAAGACCCTGAAGTTTTAGTCTCTCCGATTACCATGCAAATGGTCATCGGTGCATTTGTCTTTGGTATTTCAATGCAAATTGCTGACGGCTGCGCATCAGGTTGTTTATACGAAGCAGGTGGTGGTGATAGCAAAATGCTCATCACTATTTTAGGTTTTATTATCGGTGCTTTCTTGGCAACGCTACACCTTGAATGGTGGTCAGAATTACCCGAGCTACCTTTGATTCAATTTGAAGACGGTTTCTCATTAATCGCTGAATTTGGCTGGTTTGCAGCAGCAGCAGGACAACTACTCTTCATCGTTGTTATTATTGGCTTATTAACTTACTTCGGAAAATCAACCCCTTGTCGTGTTCGTTTAGAGCGAGAAGAAGAACAACGTGGATTAAGCAAAGCAGACCGTGGTTGGAAGACATTCTTCATCGGCCCATGGCCCATCTTTATAGGTGCAGGCGCATTAGCGGCACTTAATTGGATGACCACTGTTATCACAGGCGCACCTTGGGGCGTTGTATCGGCATTCTCACTTTGGGGCGCAAAAGCCTCCATGTTCTTTGGCTTCACACCTGAAACAGAATACTGGGAAAATCGTACCGAATTATTAGAAAATAGCGTCTTTTTAGACACAACGTCAGTGGTTAATATGGGCGTTATCTTAGGCGCATTACTCGCTGCTATCTGGGCAAAGAAATTTGCACCAAAAGCCAGCATGGCAATGAAAACCTTCATCATTACGATTGTTGCCAGCATCATTATGGGCTACGCGGCACGCCTTGCCTTTGGCTGTAATATCGGCGCCTTCTTCTCAGGCGTAGCAACCTTCAGCCTACACGGATGGATTTGGTTACTCGCAGCACTTCCAGGTGTCTGGATCGGTGCTAAATTACGTCCTTTCTTTGGCTTAGACAGTAATTTCAAATAGACACCGCACTAATGCTTCGTAGCCACTCACCTACTATCTTGCTAAAGAACAGCACTTTATCTGGTTAGGAAGCAACTTCTCATAATCTGTAGGTAACATCATGAGTTTGTCCTATAAATTATGAGAAGTTACGTTAGGAAGTTCCAAGTAATTAAGTTACCCACCTTTTAGCGAGGATTTTATAGGCCGAAAAGATTGCCTACCCTGCATTATTTTTGAAATTATTCATCTGAAAAACAACAGAATATCCAAAAATATCTCGCATTAAATTACCAACTGTATTCGGCCAACAACTCAATGTTGACTCTCTAAATTTCCTCACTGCTTGATGGTATATTTTCAGTTTTTTTATGATTTTATCCAGGCGTTTACAGGCGGTTTTCCAAAGTTCGTGATAGCAAATTTTCCTTATCGCTTTATCAAAGGTGCATTTCTCGCTATTCATGGTTAATTGAATGTGTTTTTTGAGTTGTTCACGATCAG
>JAGLDT010000276.1 GCA_023145485.1 Cocleimonas sp.
GAGCAGGTGCTAGTACTTATGGGAACTTTGGATTGGGGTAGTGAGATAAATTACACAGCACCGAGGTTATTAAGGAAAAACACCCTTTTTTTGCTTAAAAAAACCACCCTGAACTAGGGTACACAGAGACATTCTACAAATTCACAAATAACAACAGACAAAATTTAAGCAAGTAGCCAATATTTAAGCAGGTAGCTAAAATTTAAGCAATTGCAGATAATTTAGTCTGTTGTTGTGTTGCTTATATTTTGTTGTTGATTTTTATTAAAAAAAAAGTGTAGTATCGATACTTAGCATACGAGTTTGATTATGCTGATTCTTATAACAAATTGACATCCTACAGGTTTACCCCAAGCAAACCAGCAGGACTTCACAAACAATCTTACAAAAGGAGATTGATTATGCAGGTGCCATTGTACGCGAATGATGAGGGTTCTTCCCTTAGGAATTCACAAAACCCTTCCCTCTGTGCAGAGAACAGATTGAATCTATTGCCTGAGCATATTGCTCAAATCGGTTCTGCCTTTATTTTACAGTTGTCCATCATAACGCTAAGACCGCAAGATTCACGTATTTTAAGCGCTATTTATAGTCAAACCATTGGTTATAATAAACGCGAAGATGATATGAACGGGACGCGTTTAGAGCAGTTGACGGGGATCCGTAGTGACCATGCGAACGAGGCAGTACGCCGTTTGCAGACGGCTAATGTTATTATTACTCACCGTGGTCGTTATGGAAAATGGATGTCAATTAACTTCGATTTTGCACACTGGGGGGAAAAATTATCGGAATGTTATACCAATGATCCCAGTTGTTTATTATCCAATAGTTACCCCTGTATTTTGCTAGATGATGAATTAGAATTTCGAGTACATTCCCTTCCAAACGCCACCAAAGTAGCCCCTGTTGCAGAGATTGAAAAAACGGTTGTAGATATCCCGATGGGCATCACGATTGAAAAAAATCAACAGCAAACAGCACCTCCTCCTGTTATCACAAACCCTG
>JAGLDT010000277.1 GCA_023145485.1 Cocleimonas sp.
TCTTCTGCATCTACTCCACCGTCTTCTGATGAATTGAGCTTCTCAGCAACCTGCATTAACTGCTTTTCTAATAACTCTATTTTATCCTCCTGCTGATGCACAATACGGCTTAATGTCTGCACCATATCTTCTTGTTCCATATAGAGCAATTCAAGCTTCATTAGCCTGTCACTTAGGTCTTGCATCATTGGTTTTGATACTCATTTAGCAGATAGAGGCTGAAGGGCAACCACAAGGGATTGCCCCTACATTTTTTTAATCTTACTTACGACCTGCAGCAATACGCAAACGCAGTGCATTTAGTTTAATAAATCCAGCAGCATCTTTTTGATCATACGCGCCTTGATCATCCTCAAAAGAAGCAATATTGGCATCAAATAAACTATCAGCTTCTGATTGTCGTCCAACAATGGTGATATTGCCTTTATATAACTTTAAACGCACCGTGCCATTGACGTGTTTTTGTGAGGCATCAATCATTACTTGCATCATTTCACGTTCTTCTGCCCACCAAAATCCATTATAAATTAGCTTCGCATAACGTGGCATTAGCTCATCTTTTAAGTGCATCACTTCACGGTCTAGCGTTAAAGATTCCATAGCACGATGCGCTTTTAGCATAATGGTGCCGCCTGGTGTTTCATAACAACCACGCGATTTCATACCAACGAAACGATTTTCAACAATATCATCACGTCCAATACCGTTTTCACCGCCAATTTTATTTAAGGTTTCGAGCATAGTGGCAGGGCTTAGTGCTTCACCGTCTAAGCTAACAGGATCACCCTTTTCATAGCCTAGTTCGATATAGGTTGCTTTATCAGGTGCATTTTCTGGTGATACTGTCCAGCGCCACATTTCTTCTTCAGGCTCATTCCAAGGGTCTTCTAAAATATCACCTTCATAGGAAATATGCAGAAGATTAGCGTCCATTGAATAAGCTGACTTTTTACTACCTGCTTTTAGGGTATCAACTACAATGCCATGTTTTGCAGCATACGCCATGAGATCATCACGCGAATTTAAATCCCATTCACGCCACGGTGCAATCACTTCTACCCCAGGTTTCAGCGCATAAGCTCCTAGCTCAAAACGTACTTGGTCGTTGCCTTTTCCTGTTGCGCCGTGAGAAATAGCATCCGCCCCTGTTTCATTAGCGACTTCAATTAAGCGTTTCGCAATGAGTGGACGCGCAATGGATGTGCCGAGTAGATACTCACCTTCATAAATAGTATTCGCACGAAACATAGGGAACACGTAATCACGCACAAACTCTTCACGCAAATCATCAATATAAATCTCTTTGATACCCATCGCTTCCGCTTTAGCGCGGGCAGGTTCTACTTCTTCACCCTGACCCACATCGGCAGTATAAGTAACCACTTCACATTGATATGTTTCTTGTAACCACTTAACAATGATCGATGTATCCAACCCGCCTGAATAAGCGAGAACAACTTTATTGATGGCTTTCGACATAGCTTTAAACTCGTACTGAGGACATTTCAAATAACGTCCTGATAAAAAAAGCGAAGTATAACGTAATTTTGTAGTGGAAACTTTGCTTTAGATAGCATAATTTAGCTCGCTATTCTTTTAAATTCATATTTAATCCACATTCCTAAGCAGAGGCAATGAAACTTTTATACACTATACTCATCATCGGTTTATTCTTTTTAGGCACTGATTTAAAGGCAAAATCCATTAGCGATGATATTTTATTTTTTCATGTGAAAAATCCTGCTCAGAAATTTGCCTATGCAGGAAAGTTACATTGGCATCATCG
>JAGLDT010000278.1 GCA_023145485.1 Cocleimonas sp.
GCCTTCTTTATGGGGTTGATTGGTATCGTACAAAACGATATTAAACGCGTCGTTGCTTATTCAACCTTATCGCAATTAGGTTATATGACGGTTGCATTAGGTGCATCCGCTTACAGCGCTGGTGTATTCCACCTCATGACGCATGCTTTCTTTAAAGCATTATTATTCCTTGCAGCAGGTTCCGTGATTATCGCGATGCATCATGAGCAGGATATTCGCAAAATGGGTGGCTTGAAGAAATACATGCCGATTACCTATTGGACTTCCTTAATTGGTTCTCTTGCATTAATTGGCTTTCCGTTCTTCTCAGGCTTTTTCTCCAAAGACATGATCATTGAAGCGGTACATGCCTCGCAGTTAGGTGCGGCAGGTTACGCTTATATTATGGTGCTACTGGGTGTCTTTATTACCGCTTTCTACAGTTTCAGAATGTTCTTTCTCGTTTTCCACGGTGAAGAGCGTATGGACGATCATACCAAGGCACATTTAAAGGAATCACCGCGCGTAGTGGTTATTCCACTGATTGCATTGGCTATCCCTTCAGTCTTGGCCGGTTATTTCGTTGATCCAATGGTGGTCGGTGACTTCTTTAAAGGCGTGATTACTGTAGGTGATTCGCATCATGCAATTGCAGATTTAAAAGAAGGTTATCATGGCATTCTAGGCTTTGTTCAACATGGCGTTATGGCACCTCCATTTTGGTTGGCGATGGCAGGGCTAGGCAGTGCTTGGTATATTTATATGAAGAATCAAGCAATTGCTGATTTTTTCTATAACAAGTTCCGCTGGTTACATACCTTATTGGATAAGAAATATTATGCCGATGAGTTTAATCAGACCGTCTTTGCAGGTGGGGCATTAGCCTTAGGTAAAGGGTTATTTAAAGTAGGGGATCGCTTTGTGATTGATACTATTGTTGTCAATGGTTCAGCAAAGGTAGTGGGCTGGTTTGCAGGGCTTATTCGCCATATCCAAACTGGTTATTTATACCACTATGCCTTTGCAATGATTATTGGTGTGTTAGTTATTATGAGTTGGTTGATTTTTGGAGTGAAGCATGTTTGATGGATATTTGCTTAGCGTATTAGTATGGCTGCCGATTATTGGTGGAATAGCCGTCCTATTTGCTCCCGAAAAACGAGTCGCGCGCCCATTAGCATTAGTGGTAAGTGTACTGACTTTTATTATCAGTATTCCTCTCTGGACAGGGTTTAACCCCACAGGCTTTGCAATGCAATTTGTAGAGCTAAGTCCTTGGATAGCAACCTTTAACATTAATTATCATTTAGCCGTTGATGGTATTTCAATGCCGTTGATTTTACTGAATACCTTTACCACCGTGCTGATTGTGATTGCAGGTTGGGAAGTGATTCAGAAAAAGCCCGGCCACTATATGGC
>JAGLDT010000279.1 GCA_023145485.1 Cocleimonas sp.
ATATGACGCTGATGAGGCGCGGCTTGAGAAGCTGAAAAATGTGGTGAAGCTTCAAAAACTGCAAATTGCCGAGAGGCTGGACGTTTTAATCAGTGTTGAGGAATTTGAAAGCGCTTTAGAGTTCGCGGCCAACTCTGTTACGTCTATTTTTGACGGGATTTTGCCGGAAATTCGCCACAACGTACCGGAGTTGCCGAGCGGCGTGATTACGATTATTGAAAAAGCGTTAGCCTCAGCGAGAAATCAGTTAGCGAGTATTGAGTTACCCGAAAAGCAGGCGCTTGATTTTGATATAAACGCGCTAGGAATAAACGATTCAGATGAGCAGCCTATTCGCCAGCGGCCACAATATGAAATGGAATTGATGAACAGTGATACCGCGCAAACATCAGACTAAATTAACCCGCGCTTGGGGCAACGCATGGCGGCGAATCGCGGTAGAAACTCCGGTCAGTTTTGATGAATGGAGCCGGGAAAATTTCCGCCTTGCGCCTGTTTCGAGTTCGGTTCCTGGTCCCTGGGTGCCGTTTAGTTGGCAGATTGGAATCGGGGTTTTTATGAGTGTGGACGAGGTGCCTATGTTTACGTTTGTGAAAAGTTCGCAGGTCGGCGGTACTAAGCAAGTAGCCGCTTATCTTTTGTATAACTCGATGCACAAAAAAAGATCTGAGATTTTATATCAGCCCTCGAACGCTAAAAAAGAAGAATTTGTGATTTCTGAGATTGATTCATTAGTCCCCATTATGCCTTTGCTACGTGCGGCTTTGCCGAAATCAAATAGACGTAATAGTTCGGGCAATAACGGCCATAAAAAAATATTGAACGGGGTTCATGTGTATTTTCGGGGCGGTTATTCTGAATCAGCGTATCGCGGGACCACGGCAGACACGGTTATTTTGGATGACCTTGACGGTTTTAATCGCTCCATTGGAGGTGATGCGGGAAACCCGGTGACGCTTGCCAGTGACAGGACTAAATCGAGTTTAACACCTAAAGTTATTTTGGTGTCTACGCCTAAAGGCACAAATTCAATGGTGATGCACAGTCACGATTTAAGTAATTTAAAATTTAAACGCCTGATTCCCTGCCTGGAATGCGGCCATTTTTACGCATTGCAACGCACGACACTAGATATTGACAAAGAAACTATGCTCGCAAAACCGCACCATATATGCCCGGAGTGTGGCGATAAATCAGAATTTAAAACGCTGAAATTGCGCGACAGTTTGGGAGAGTGGCGCGACGAAAACGCGGGTGTCTGGTTGGATGAAAAAACGGAAATGTTACGCGATAAAAACGGCGGGGTGGTGGCATGGCCGCCAAAAGTGGGCGCATCTATTAATGTTTTTTACTCGCTGTTTGTATCCTGGCAGAAATCAGTCAACGCGTTTAATGATGGCGAAACGCTATGGAATGAGGAACGCAACGATTCATTACAGCGCACGTTTGCTAATACGGGTTTAGCTGAGGTGTTTCTCGAACACGGTCACAGCAACAACCCGGAGGAAATCAGGCGGCATGGTATCGCGCCTGATCAGCGGTTGCGGGTAGTGCCTGATGACGTTGTGATGCTTTCAATGGGTGTGGATATCGGTAAAAAACGTTTGCACTGTACCTCATTAGGTGTGACGCGGGATCTACGTTTGCACGTTGTAGATTATCGGATTATTAATGCGACTGATGCAACGTTGCACACAGACCAGGCCTGGGATGATCTAGCGGGACTGATTACGGACGGCGTGGGCGGCAAACTGTATGCCTCTATTTTTATTGATTCTCAATACGGTAGCAGCGCGGTTAAAACGTTTTGTTTGTCGATGCAAAAAGGCTTGGTGATACCTATCGAGGGGCGGCCCCACAGCAAGGGCGTAAAATTTCGGGAGGATTCCGTATCGTTTGAGGGGCGGGTCCGATCCGATGTGATAAAAGTGGCAAGCGTGGGCCTGGATGAATTTAAACCGATGGCCCAAGCCGGT
>JAGLDT010000028.1 GCA_023145485.1 Cocleimonas sp.
GCTATGGCTTCCGGCGCATTCGATACCACCACTGAAAGGGCTAAATCTGAGACGTTTACCGCTTCAAAAACAACGGCTGAAAGGGCTAAATCGGGGACTGTGACATTATCCGGGCCGGTCCGCTCTACGCTTAACGTGACAACGTGATCCTCTATTGTCCCGTTAAAAAACTCAATTGAAAAAGTAACATCTTGCGATACCACGCCAACAGGGCCAGCAATCAAGGCACCAAAACGAATATAGGGGAAATCCCCTATATTTTGCCAATTAGATTGATCAAATATTAACGTGGTTGTAGCAGAGATTGATTCATCATAAATCCTAAGATAATCAAGCCCTAAATCAGCAATAATGCTGGTGTTATAGGTCAGTGTGAAGTGTTTAATTTCATGGGAAAAGGACGAATCCCCAGAAATCCAGGCCGCGCCGAAAACCGTTGACGCCGCATTAGCTACTAGCGGATTAACATCAAATGAACCGACATTAGCAGCCGCCACAATAGTGACTGACAAATTAACAAAATCATTAGTAGTAACGGGAATCGGCCCACCGCCACCACCGCCAGGGCCACCCCCACCAAAATCCTCTTCCTCTCCATATTCCGTATGCTGAAAAACCACGTTAGAATTGACAATAGCAGGCGCGCTGGTCCCGAACGTGGCAAAGCCTGTCACCGGACTGCTCGAATTAATCGCCCAAGGCGAACTATCCCCCGCTAATTTCGTTACGCCGCCCACCGTAACACTCTCTAGCCCGGTATCCGCCGCCGTAAAATTAGCCCATTGAACATTGAAATCTTGAATAAATTGGAACGGAAAACCGTTTATCATCGGCGATGTAAAATCCACCCGCCACTTTCCGCCCGTTAACGGATAGGCCGCGTTAAACGTAACGGATGAGGGATTTAGGGCCACTAGATTTCCTCTAGCGTAAAACTAAATTGTAAACCACCCACCGCCGCCGCTGATTTAGCTTGCCCGTTTAACGTCATAGACGTGTTGTAAACCTGCAAAATAGGGTGATCTAACGCCCCCACGCGCCCCGTGCGCCCGTGACCTAATAAAGGCCGCACACAGTGCAACGTCCAAGGTTTGTGCCGATCCAGGGACGCAAAAGGATAATCATCCGGCGTAACCCCTGAAAACGTCACGCTTAATTTTCCGGTGTTGCTGTCGGTGTTATTCGTACAGGATTGCTGAATAATCAGCGCGCCATTTTCAGACCGCCGCGTTTCAATATTCGGGAATTGATAATTAAAATTATTAACATGCTGGTAAATAACGCTTACTTGCGTTGTGCCGTCATCGAGAATCAAATCTAAGCACGCCATTATGTAGCACCCAATGCAATGCTTGAAAGATCAAGCTCTCTAGTGCCTTCTGTATTTTGGATAGAATTCACTTTTAACTCTGCCTCAATATTTACTTTATTTGTTTTATAGAAATCCTCTATTTCATCTCCCAACGTTTTAGCGGCTCCCGCTTTAATCTTTAAATCTGCCTCTATTTTCAGTTTTTCTTGCTCGTTTAGTGCTGCAAGTTGCGTGTTCGCATCATCACGTATGGATTTAATTTCGCTTTCAGCATCAATCAAAAGCCCCACTCTAATATCTATTTTCTCGCTAGCGTTTTGCTCTAACGTGGATAGCGCTAAACCAATATTTTTCAATTCTTGAGCAATACCTTCGTTGGCGTCCTTTTCATCCGCTAATCTCTGTGTATTCGCCTCCTTTTCTGCAACGGCGCGTTTTCGCCTTAAAAACGCCTCATTATCTGCGCGCCGTTGTTGGATTCTTTCAAGCTCTTCGTTATATTTTCTTTCGCGTAGGCTCTTTTTTTCCGTTTCTTCCTCTTCTAACCCATATTTTTTATTAAGCGCCGCGATATCTTTATCAAATCCCGCGTTATCGCTGGTCAATTGGCGGCTGAAAGCTTTTTCCCTCGCGCCTGTAATCTCATCATAATGGTCTTTTACTTTCGCTAGGTCTTCGTCACGTCTTTGAGACAATGCTATGTCGTAATCTCCCCAGGCTTCTTGAGCGAGTTTTAATTGCTCCACCGGAGATATGTTGTTATTCGCTTCACGGTAGGATTCTAAAAAAGTCCGGTAAGCTTCTGAAGCATCTTGTGAAGCCTTATCAAATTCAGTGAAGCCCCCTAACTCGAATGTTTTTAACTGGGTATCTTTCAATTCCCGCATCTGGTCAAGGGTTAAACCCGTGCGTTTTGCTAGCTCATTCGCGCCCTGAATTTGCGCCTCTGATAGATCTTTTGCTAATTGTAATTCCTTTACTTTTATATCAATCAGCTTTTTCCGTTCGGCTGCATCTGCTTTGATGCCTTGTACAGACACATTATCCAGTGATAGCACTCTTATAGCTGCGTCAGCCCCTTCACTGTTATTAATAAAATCTTTAATACCCGCGCCCAAATTCTTGAAAAAACCTACTGTGGAATCTTTCGCATCTGCCAAGGTATCCGCTAGCCGTGTCATAGGTTCAAGCAGTGCATTATCAATGGTCTCCTTAAATCCTAGGTTAACGGGTTCTGTTAGCCGCGCCAGGGCTTCCCGGAATTTCTCTGACTTTTCCTTTAGCAGCTCAAATTTTGCTTCCTCTGCGAGACTGTTTACCCCGTCTTTTAGCACTAATAAAGATTTTGCTTGATCTTTAGTGAGTGAGGCATCAAATAGCGCTACGCTTAAATCTGCACTACTTAAATTATCAGCCTCTTCAATCACGGCTTTTAATCCTATTGAAAACGCCTCACTATTATCAGCCGAAAGTTTCAGACTTTCCGCGAGTGAATCAGGCAAGCGCACGCCTTCAAGTGATTTAGAATCTTGCGCTAGACGGTTTATTTTATCGACCATCGTTTGTAAATCAGCACTTACAACTTTTGTACCTCGCTGTAAACGGGTAACGGAAGCCGCATCAAAACCAATACTTTCGGCAAAGGCATCACGTTTAGCAATTTTTGCAGAGGCTTTAGAGGCTAGCGCGAAGCCTGAAGCGATGCTTGCAATCGCTGAAACTGAATCAACTAATGCGTTCTTGAATAAATCGGTACTTTTGGCGGTTTCATCCATTTCTCGATTGATATCACTAACCGACTTTTTTAAATTGGAACTCTCACCCGTGAAAACGTACTGCACTTCCTGTTTAACTTGTGGCATCAGAAAACACCTCTTTTAGGGTTTTTCAGGTAACTCAATTTCATTAAGTAGCGCTTTTTCATCATCAGACAAGCCTTGCCCCTGTTTAACGTCAGTATGCTCATTTTTAAAAAAGCTGATCCATTCATTGAATACACTAATAGACATTTGCTCTATTTCTTCTATGGGCCGTTTCAGCCTGTAGGCAATCTCGAATTGGAGACCGCGCACCGGACGCCCTATCAATTTTTTGTGGCTGCCTCACTCCATAATTCTCTAAATTTAATATAGACGGGTAAAAACATGGGCGGTAACTGGCTTAGGGTTTTTATCCCTTCAAAAACATGCTTACCGTTTTCCGTTGTATGGGTAGCAAATAACTCGATATCACTGGGTTCTGTGTCGGCGGCATCCACTAAAGACTGTGACGAAAATTGAGAAATAGAAAACGTATGCTCTTCTGTTAACTCAAATAACGTTGGCTCTGCGACTAAATAATTCACGCTCTTTTTATCCATAACTAAGTATTAAATTAAAAAATCTAGCTTTTGCACGAAAAAGGTGTTTTTTACAATGTTTTCGCCTAATGCCTTTCTCGCACCAGCAATGGGGGAGCTAGGATCTGCAAAAATAGGTTTAAATCTCTGCGTTTCTTCCCATACCCTAAAATATTTCTCAGCGAAACTCACCGCAAAGCTTTTATGCCTTGAATCTTGGCAATTAAGCACCAAATTAAGCGACAACCCAAAGCCCACGGCTGAACTATAAATCCTGGGTGAAATCTGTCCGTGATTTGCTGATTTAAACAACTTACCCGGTATAAAAGGTCCCCAAATTCTCCGAACTAATTGACCTTTTTTTTGAAAAGCCGTGTGATAGCCATTGCCTTTTTTAACATCCCAGGCATTCTGAAAGCGTTTCGCCTTCCCATTTATAAACGTCGTTATATTTTTACCTTCTCTATCCACTTGATAATATTCATTATTATCAATGGTATATCGATCATAAGCCACTACCTCGTGGATCACGGTTACGCTATTTTCAGACACGTTCGATTTAATATTTAACGAACGCCTAAGCGAAGGAAAATTGTACCCCGTCTCTTTTTGCATATTACTCAGCAATTGAGCGGAATCCCCCAATTCAATCGCGCCAGCAATCAAGAACGTTCGCTCGATAGCCGCTATTTGCTCATCAATATCCGCCGCCGCCACAAAAATGCGGTCGCATTCATTGGAACCGAAAAACATAATTAAGCAGAGGCCGTGAATGTATCAATCGACGTTTTTGTAATGGTCAGGGTATATTCCATATGGTCGCCGCCTGTATTTTCTCCCACTGTCGAAACTCTTCCCAAGAAATCCGACGTGGACCCGTCCGCCCATTCACGGCGAAAGGCTCGAATAGTCTGGTCGCCAAGATCCGTCAAGGCCGTTTCATACTGAGCCTTAGTGGTGAACATATTGGCGCTATAATTTCCATACGTGATATTCGAACCGCCCGTAGCTAGAACGGGGTAACTATTTCCATCCATACATTTTGTGTCATCCGCCGCCGCTGTGTTATACGTTTGATGGGAATTTGTCTCTGTTTTAATCCCTGCCATTAACGCCAGGTTTGCTACATCGGTATCTGTAGACCGTAGGAATTTTAGCGGTTTACTCTCAATTGCTGTGCAAGTTGCCATTTTGTCGCCCTCCGGGACGTTATAAACAGAATATTATCGAATAGGTAAAACTCATTTCACGCGTGATAAAAGTCACCTCGTTTTCAAATTGTACGTTTACGGCACTAAAACCCGTAAAGGTTAAATCAGGAATACTGATTAAATCCGCTTCGAGTGTGTCCGAATAATCAAACATCGAATTGTAATCAGAATCTAACGCGGAAATAGTCACGCCAATACTGACCGTTCTAGTCTCAGTTCCAACATCGTTACTATACGATTCAGGCCCTACCTCAATATTCACAAACGGGAAAATCTCGGACGTTGTACGTTGAAAAGCGGATTTATTCGGGAAACTAATCGCCGCCAATATCAGCGCCGTGACGTCTTTTGAAACACTCATGAACCGCGCTCCAATTCCACATAAGCATCATCCCTTTCATCGGTTTCTGGCGTATTCTTAACTTTATAACTCCGCCCTAAAACCTGGACAACATCGCCCTTGCTAATACTGCCTACCTCATTGAGATTAATCCGCGCCGTGGGGTATTTAGTCACCACGCCAAAACTACCCGCGCTTTCCTCTCCATGCACTGAATCAAAAATAATCGTAGTCGCTATGCCCTTGACCGTTGCGGGTTCGCCAAGCGCCTCAAATATTGTTTTGGTTTGATCAGCGGTTAAAAAATCTCTAAACATCGCCATTGT
>JAGLDT010000280.1 GCA_023145485.1 Cocleimonas sp.
ACTACAGCCCTTTTCAACGTTTTGCGATTGAATGCTTAGAAGATGCACGCGTAGAATATTTAGCAACCTTAGAATACCCTGGCCTGCATACCTTATGGTTAGCACTGCATCCAATACCTGATGAATACGAATGCACAGGCAAGCAAGTTTCCTGTATTCGTCACCGTTTAGCCATGTTCTCTTATGCGATTAAAAACCCCAATCATGGTTATAAAAATGAAGACCTGCTTGAATTTGTGCAACGTTTCCATGATTTAATGACTACAGGTGAAGGCTCAACCAAAGAAATAGCACAAATTGCCGTTTCTTATATTGCCCGCACCCGTCGTCAAGAAGATCAAGCCGCAATCATCTATTTTGAAAATACCGAAGTCGAATACCGTGATGATAACCGTCATCTCTGGGTCTTTATTGAAGAAGGCGATGAAGAAGAGCAATTTGAAGTACCCGAAGATAAAGAGTTTGAAGAAGTGGATGCGTTACCACCGCGTCATTACCCTGAATGGGACTACAATACCAAAACCTACCGTCCCGACTGGGTCAGCTTATACGAAGCACTGCACCCCGCAGGAAACCCCGTTGATATCGATAATTTATTGGCAAAACACAGTGCCTTAGCCAAACGCCTGATGCAGATTTTGGATCTATTAAAACCACAAAACTACGTGCGGGTTCGTTATCAAGAAGAAGGCAGTGAATTAGATTTAGACGTTGCCATTCGCTCATTAATTGACTTTAAAAGTGGCGCAACCCCTGATCCACGCATTAATATGAGCCACAAACACGACAGCCGTGATATATCCGTGACCTTATTAATCGACCTCTCCGCATCAGTGAATGAAATTCCTGATGGTTGCAGTCAAAGCATCCTCGAAATTAGTCGTGAAGCCGTGTCATTACTCGCATGGGCCATCGATAAACTCGGCGATCCACTCTCCATCGCAGGTTTCTTCTCCAATACCCGCCACGATGTGCGCTATTTGCACCTAAAAGGTTTTAGCGAACGCTGGAACGATGAAGTCAAAGCCCGCATCGCCAAAATGGAAGCAGGTTTCTCAACCCGTATGGGCGCAGCCATTCGACACGCAGGACACTACTTAGGAAATCAAAAAGCGGATAAAAAACTACTCCTCATTCTTACCGATGGAGAACCCGCCGATATTGATGTTAATGATGAAAAATTACTAATTAAAGACAGCTACAAAGCCGTCGCCGAATTAGA
>JAGLDT010000281.1 GCA_023145485.1 Cocleimonas sp.
TGTTGATAGATAATCACAGGCCAACCCTCTGCGGGTTTAGTTTGACCTGAATTTGCATTGGGTGTGGTCATAATAACAGGGGTATTCAAGATGCGGGTTGCAATCGGCGTGGTATTGAAACGCGTTAGAGCACTGCCACCAATACCTTTCCAGTAGCCTGTTATCGATGCTGTTGGATTATCACTATCTGGCGCTTCTAAATAATAGGGAATATCTAATGTACCAATTGATACATCCGCTATTCCAGCAAGTAGCGGGCTAAAATCATGGGTTGTTTGACCTGTTGGTGCTAGAGCAATATCACCTGCATTGGCGTTCGTAGCAACCTGCTTCAATACTGGGGTTATGGATTGAGTGGTAAACGACCAGCTTAATATAATTTTACTTTTATTAATCCCCTCAGAAGTTGCCATTGCCTCCATATTATTCACTAGTTGGCGCAATGGCTCTAATGCTTCAAAGTCAGAGTCTACCAGTGGTGCGGTACTACGTGCTAATGAATAGGCTGATGGTGCTTGTGCCACAAGACCAGTAGGATCTTTAATGTCATTAGTTAAAATCACCAAATAGGAGCTGCTCTCTTTAAGTGGAGCAAGAGGAATTAATGCTAATGTTGAAGCGCTATCCCCTGTTGGAATAGCCATTATTTCAGCGGGTAGTAATTCTCTGATAACAGCGGTGACCGCACCCTGTTGATTTTTAGTGACTTCAAAAACATGAATACTACTACCGATCACAAGGCTAGTCGGTGCAAGTGGCATACCAAAATCAGCTGTAATTGGGATGCTTGTCGAAAATCCATCTAACTGATTGACTGCGCTAATAATAGGATTGTTATCTGGATTGGGAATATTTAAAGTGCCATCGGTAGAGCCACTAAACAATAGATCATTAGTTGTAGGGATTTTGGCAGCTGCAGGATCAAATATTGGGCCATGAGGTGTTTGGGATTCTACGCTCTCCAGTGGTTGAGTAAAATCATGCGTTGATGAACTTCCACCGCATGCACTTAATAAGATCGCTATCGACAGTGTGCTGAGAAGTACAGGAGGTGTGGGTAGTGCTGATAATAAACGTTGCATGGGGTATCTCCTAAAACGTGTAATTAACTTGGGCGCTAATAATATCGACCTTGTTATTATAAAGTCCTCTAACGGAGTAGCCATTCTCTCCTGGGTTATCAATGGGGGTTTCATCCATAAATAGATGCGAATACCCCACATCGAGACTTATTTTTTTACTTACTTTATAACCTGCACCTAATGATAGCCAAGTACGATCATTACCAGGAATTCTAGGGGTTGTATAACGTGGGGAAGGAATTGGTTCTTCATCGAGAGCCAGACCTGTTCGTAAGGTCAAGCGATCATTGTATTTATAATTAGCACCAACCGAGATACGGGTTACATCATTCCACTTTTCAGGGATGCGAGTGACCGCTTTACCTGTGGCTTTTTCTGTTATTAATAATTCATCAAAGCGACTCCAGCGCATCCATGTCACATCACCGAGTAACTCTAAACGACTATTAAACTTATGGGCTAACGAAAAAGAGATGGATTCAGGAACATCAACTGACGCTTTGATGGCTCTATCAGTAAAGGTATTAATACCTGTTTGTGCAATCACAGGAAGTAAACCTGCATCCACATCATAGCTTGCCGTACCATCGAGTGAATGAGAAATTTTTGAGCGGTAACTAGTGCCAATACGTGTTTTATTACTCGGTTGGTAAAGCATACCTACATTAAAACCATAACCTATACCATCACCTTCCACGACGGCATGCGTATCCTTTTCATGCTGCGCAGCTTTTGGGTAGTTTGTATTACAATAATCAATTAATGCGGTTGAATTTGTTTTAGTTGCGACACCAATACCAATTTTTCGACAAGCCCCTGCTGAATCAACCGCTGAAGCAAGCTTTACTTCAATATATTGAAGACTAAGCCCTGCACCAAAACTCAGCTTATCACTCGCTTTCCATGAAAGTGACGGGTTAATATTGACTGATTTCATATCTGTTTCAGTTGCTTGATAGCGTCCAATCCACTCATTGTCATATTCAGTTTTTGATCCAAAGGGGCCATTCATACCAATTCCAAACGTTAAGCGCTCATTAATAGGTCTCATGTAATATAGGTTTGGTACGGGTGAAAGGATTGTTTCACTGCTGTTTTTTTTACCATTTATATTCGCTGAGCCAAACGAGGCAGGTGGTGAGCTACCCTTGTCTTTAAACTTGGTTTTTGCTGCGATAAGATGCAGAGCATTAGATACTTGTGCTTTGCCACCATTATTATCGGATAGATAACTCATGCCAGCAGGATTAAACCAAATGGTAGATGGGTCTTCAGCTACAGCTGCGGCACCTGCAAAGGCATTTCCCATACCAGAGGCTGAATTTTCTATAATTGCAAATCCCGCAGAATAAGATGATGTGCTATAAAGTAAGGAAGATAAAATTAACAGAGGGGATAAGGGATGTGAAGCTAACGGTTTAGAATTAAGCTTGGTGGGCATATTTTTTTCACCATGAAGGTTGAGGAGTACAGAAAATCTAGCGTAAATTATTATCTCTAGTGCCTTAGATTGTAGTTCACAATAAAATTATTTTATAATAAAAAGGAGATGCTTTTATCAAAAATAAGATTGTTGATAGAACAAGTGTGTACTAATCTAGAACTCAGTTGGGATATTTTTGATAAAATATTAGTATTAAAAGAGTAGATTTTGTTCATTTGCTTTTTTTTTAATCACCTGATGCTGTAATCCACGCCAGCTATATTCTTTGGCATTGATCATATATAAACTGCATATTATTATCATTAGCTTCAACTCTCCGACATTCCTTTTCTAACACTAACATTAATTATTAAATATGAATTATACGCCTATTAGATCAAAAAATACGCCATTAACACTCTCTGCCCTTATTTTTACCACTTGTTTAGCAATGCCCTTGACTGTTACTGCGGATACAGACTCATCAGTTGATGCTATTATGGAGCAACTTAAATCATTTAAAGCACCTGTTCCTAAAGTATCAGCACCCGCTCCCATAGTCGTCGAAGAAACGGTGAAAAGTGAGCCAATCATCACAAAACCTGTAGAACCAGTAAAAACAATCAATAAAGAACCCCCGTCTACTGGAATATATGTCTCGCCAACGACAAAAAAGGTTGTTACGAAACAAGAAATTCAAGAAGTTATTGAAGAACCCAAAAGAGTAAGAACCAAAAGACCAGTAAGAGCTAAAAGAGTAGTAAGAGCGAAAAGAGTCGTAAGAGCGAAAAGAGTGGTAAGAGCTAAGACTCAAGGTAGCATTAAAAAGAGCCACACTAGAAAAGCTAAAAAAAGAGTGAGTAAAAGAAAGAATAGCGCAGTGGATTATAAAGGGTTTGATGAACGCTATATGTCACTTATTAATGATATATTGAATGATAGATTACCTGCGAAAAAAAGCACGAAAAAATATAAAAATTCAATTATAAATCAAAAAGCTATCGATATTTTAAATAATGATTTTTCTGGTCTTTCTGGGTGGATTTTTGTAGGAAAATACAGAGCAGGGAAATGGCTAGGTGGAAAAACATTAAAATCAGGAAACCAACTGCCTAAAGCAGGTCAACAGTACATCGTAAAATCACCTCTATTAAATATGCGCAAAACAAAACCACTCAATAGTGGCTTAGGAAAGCTTATAAAAGTACTCCATGTGGGTGATCAGGTAAAAGTGAAAAGTGTTCATCGTTCTAGTAAAAATAATTATTGGGCGAATATAGTACGTCCTTAGTTTTCGATAATCTTCAGGGAAATAAGAGCCTCCCTTCATATTTCCATTGATTGTTCTGCAGCCTAAGGAAGTTCTAAGTAACCTAGGAGATTGTAGCGATGCACTATCCTGTATTATGTAATACTCTTATCAAGGCTACAAAAGCTGTACCTATGAAAAACGTCATAAGGTTCTGTCTGTGACTTCCTATTTAAATTTAAGGTTTAATTATGTTGAATAAACTAATTTTTATAATCAGTCTTACTTTTTTTACGTTCACAACTAGCGTTGCAGAGACCCAAAAAGCAGGAAAAATGACAGGCGGTATGGAGATTATCTATCCTGAATGGTTTAAGGAAAGTTTTCTCGATTTTAGAGAAGATTCAACAGAAGCCGCTGAGGCAGGTAAACATTTACTGCTTTTTTTCCATGTTGCAGACTGTCCTTATTGTCAAAAAATGCTAGAGGACAATTTTATTAATGGTGACAATGCTAAAATGGTTCAAGCCAATTTTGATGCCATTGAAATTGATTTAAAAGGTGGCAAGGAAATAGCTTTTAATGAAAAAATGACGGTGACAGAAAGTGATTTAGGTAAGGCTTTAGAAGTCCATTACACACCGACTATTTTATTTATGAATGCTGATAATAAAGTAGTCGCACGGTTAAATGGTTACCGTTCAGCACGTGAATTTAAGCATGTATTAAATTTCGTCAAGGACAAAGCGTATCAGTCAATGGATCTAGCAAGCTATCGACAACAGCATGCAACGGATACGGTTTATACCTTAAAAGATGACCCTCGTTATTTACCCGCGAAACAAGCAATAAACTTACAAAAACTAGCTAAACAAGACAAGCCATTGATGCTTTTATTAGAAGATAAAAGCTGTGATGA
>JAGLDT010000282.1 GCA_023145485.1 Cocleimonas sp.
TGATCCAGACGGAAATAAAACAACGGCGAAAGAATGGTTAAAAAAACGTAATATAAGCTATCGTCCTGCTGTTTTTCTTTACTCAGAAGGAAAAGAAATCGAAAAAGTCACAGGTTTATTAAAATCTTATCATTTTCAACAGCTTCTAAATTTTGTCGCAGAAAAGGAATACACAAAATTTGATAATTGGATTGGTTATCTTAATAAACAATCAGAAAAAATACTAAAATCGGGTAAGGATATTAATATTTGGAAATAGGCTTTTTGTGTATAATGCGAGCTTTCAATCAATAATAAAAAATTCATTGTGCCTAACTCTCTTGTAACAATTTCAGATGTACACTTTTCCTATCATGGACGACAGATATACTCTGGTATGAATCTGAATATTGCTGAGGGGAAAATTAGTGCCATTATGGGGCCCAGTGGCACAGGAAAAACAACGCTCTTGCGTCTAATCGGCGGTCAACTCATCCCTGATCGAGGTGATGTCATTGTTGAAGGTAAATCCATTCCCTCCTTATCCAATAAACAACTTTATCAATCGCGTCGTCGCATGGGAATGCTGTTTCAGTCAGGCGCTCTTTTAACAGATATCAATGTCTTTGAAAACATTGCCTTTCCTATTCGTGAACATTATGACTTTCCTGAATCAATGATTCGTGATCTGGTGTTGATGAAGCTTGAAATTGTTGGTTTACGTGGTGCGTATCAATTAATGCCATCAGAGCTTTCAGGGGGGATGGCAAGACGGGTAGCACTCGCTAGAGCCATTGTGCTTGATCCTGTGTTAATGATGTATGACGAACCCTTTACAGGTCTAGACCCGATTACGTTAGGAACGATTGTTTCCTTAATTAAAGAACTTAATCAAGCCTTAGGAATGACTAGTATTGTGGTTTCACATGACGTTGATGAAGTTCTCTCTATTGCTGATTATGTGCATATTATATCTAACGGTGTTATTGCCGCATCAGGAACACCTGATGAATTACGAAACTCAGATTCAGAGTGGGTGCAACAATTTCTTCAAGGTTTGCCTGATGGCCCCGTACCGTTTCACTATCCAGCTAAAGATTATGCACAAGCATTAAGGGATGGAGAGTAATGAATTGGATACAACAACTGGGTGAGAAAACATTATATTTTTTTCAGCGAATAGGACGCGCAGTCCTGTTTCTTATTCATGTATTAAGCGGACTAAAAGAACTTATTTTACGTCCTTCACTCCTCATTCGTGAGCTTTATTCCGTTGGTGTACTGTCGTTATTAATCATTGCCTTTTCAGGGTTATTTGTTGGTATGGTGCTGAGTCTTTTAGGCTATGTCACCTTGGTGGATTTTGGTGCTGAAGGATCGTTAGGTGTTTTGGTCTCTTTATCACTGGTACGTGAACTTGGCCCTGTTCTAACAGCACTCTTGTTTTCAGGGCGTGCAGGTTCTGCATTAACCGCTGAAATAGGCTTAATGAAAGCAACTGAACAATTAGCCAGCATGGAAATGATGGCAGTTGACCCCATTAAACGAATTATTACACCACGCTTCATTGCGGGCATTATTTCATTGCCCATTTTAACCGTGATCTTTATGGCAATTGGTATTTATAGTGGCTTTCTTGTCGGCAGTGTTTGGCTTGGTGTAGACGAAGGATCATTTTGGTCACAAATGCAAGCAAAGGTGGATTTTCAGCATGATGTGGTCAATGGTTTTATTAAAAGCTTTATCTTTGGCATTGTGGTCACATGGATTGCTGTTTTTGAAGGTTACAATGCGACTCCTACCTCTGCGGGCGTTAGTAAAGCCACCACTCGGTCGGTGGTATATTCTGCCTTAGCTATCTTAGCTTTGGATTTTGTTTTAACCAGTATTATGTTTGGAATTTAGAGATGCGAGCATCAAGAAATATAGAAATAATGGTTGGTGTATTCGTTTTATTCGGTTTCATCGCACTGTTTTTATTAGCCTTAAATATCAGTAATGTGGCAAGTTTAGGGTCAAATAAAAGCTATGATATTAACGTTTATTTTGACAATATTGGGGGGTTAAGAACCCGTGCACCCGTTTCCATGTCAGGGGTAAAAATAGGTCGCGTTAGTCATATTGCATACCATCAACAACGGGGGCAGGCCGAAGTTACCCTAACCCTCGATACTCAATATCAACTTAGCATTGACACTCAAGCGAGCATTTATACAGCAGGTTTATTAGGTGAACAGTATATTTCTCTGGAACCTGGGGCAGAAGATGAGGTCTTAAAGGCGGGCAATATAATCACACTGACACAATCAGCGATGGTATTAGAAGAAATCATCGGTAAATTTATGGTTGACCTAACATCAAAATAATAACCCTATGGTTTTTCACATAAATAGTTTTCTATAGGAGTCTAAACTTTAGTTAGTGCGATTAAAGCAACTAAAATTTTGGACTTCTTAGGGAAGTTTAAATTACGAATATCTGGCATTCTTCATATATCAGTTGACACTTTATTTTTTTTGTAGGGTCGGTGGAGTTTACGGAACC
>JAGLDT010000283.1 GCA_023145485.1 Cocleimonas sp.
AACGATCTTAGAGCATTCAAGCTGGGACAAAAAAGCAAGTTAGAGTTCGGGTGTTATTGAATCCTCAGTCCTTAGGAAGTTCCTTAGCTTTTTGATATTCACATGTTACTCTGTGTCTTTTTGTCTTCATCTTTAAAAAGCTCTTTTTAATTCCAATCAATTCTATCCATAAAAACATGAAAATATTATTCCTTTTTATCACGTTAAGTCTTTTACCATTAAGTTATTTACACGCTTCTGAAAAATTAGAAGGATGCTTTGAGGCTAAAAAGTCCTGTGATGCCTTTCGCTCTCTTCGTAAAAAAACAAATCCTAATAATATTCAACTAAAAATTGGCAAAGAATACCGTTTAATTGCGAAAAACAAAGCAAATGCAGCGACTCATTATCAAGTAATCGTAAAAGGTGCCACGCCAGAGGCGCGCTGGATTGAAATCGAGTGCGGGAAAATAGTAAAAAACTGTTCTATAAGTTCTTCTAAAGTAGCAATAAACCAATCAAAAAATAATAAGTATTTATTGGCTTTAAGCTGGCAACCTAGCTTTTGTGAAACGCATCGTAAAAAACCTGAGTGCAAGTCATTAACCGCAACTCGCTTTGATGCCAGTCACTTGGTATTGCACGGTTTATGGCCTCAACCCCGCAATAATGCCTATTGTGGTGTAAGCGTAAAAGATAAATCGATTGATCGAAAGAGACGTTGGGATTTATTAAAGCCGTTAACACTTGAACCCGCTGTATTGAAAGAACTTAAAAAAGTCATGCCAGGGTATGCATCTAATTTGCAACGTCATGAATGGATCAAGCACGGTACCTGTTATGGGAAAAATGAAAATGCTTATTATGCTGATGCACTAGCCTTAACCGCTGAAATCAATGCTTCTGCTATTACGTCTTTATTTAAAGACAATATTGGGAAAAAAATTACCAGCCAACAAATTCGTGAACGCTTTGATCAAGTGTTTGGCAAAGGAAGTGGTAAGAAAGTGAGTTTACGTTGTGATCGTAAAGGGCAAATAGCAGAGTTATGGATTAATTTGAAGGGTAATATGCAAAATGAACGTTCACTGAAAAATTTACTATCTAATGCTGATAATACAAAATCTAATTGTAATAGTGGTATTGTTGATCCTGCTTAGGCTGTAGATCGGTGTCTCTGAGTCAAAGAGTTTAATAGGAGAGAGGAACAGTGGAAAAAAAAGAGCCTCTTGCCGGGGAAAGCAAGTGGCTCTGGTGAGATCGGCAATGTTTTTATTTTTGGTATTTATAAATTGCTCTTAATCTCAGGGGCTTGCTGGTAAATTCTTTTTTTCTGTTGTTTACCATGCAATTGATAATAGTAAAGCAATGCTGATGCCAACTTTTAAAACCCATCAAAAATAAAATTTAAATTATTGTTAAATAAAGCTTTATTTTTATTATTTATTTTTAGCTTTAATTCTTCTTATATTGCATTACATGACACTCTGTCATTAAGTCCCAATTTTTGTCAGTTTTTAACCTTATTTTCTAAAAAACTGACATTATCATGATTATAGTTTATAAATTTTCTAAAATTAATCCTGAGTTCATTTATTGATAGGTTAGAAATGAAAACAATTATTGCAAAAAGCTTAATTTTTACCAGTATTGGTATCATTATCAATTTTATTTTTAAATCTGCAGCGGCAAAGCTCATTGAAAAAGAGGAGTTAGGGCTTTTTTTTACAACGATTGATATTTTTTCTTTTACCTTATTAATACTTGTTGGATTTCGTTCTTCAATGGTGGTTTGTTTTGCAAAAACGAAAGATGATGTCAACATCATCAATATTTTCAGATATTTTTTATTTGTAGTGATCTTTATTTCATGGCTTATCGTGATCCCCTATTTAAAGCATAGAATGGGCGTGAATATACATTATTGGTATTTGGTTTTTTTGATGTTATCAATGGGATTAGTTGCTTATCTTGGTAATCAAATTGCCATGTACCGTCATTATCATATCATGAATAAAGTGACGCTAATTGAACCCTCGCTTACCTTGCTTTGGTTTCTTATTGCTTATTATAGCTTTGGTATTCAAGGTTATCATGCTTTGTTTATTTCATCAGTTATGGCAACACTTGGGGTTGCTGTTTTTATGATTCAGGCAAAAAGGAATTTAAATAAAGAGCCATCATTTAAAAGCATTGAAATGACGGATACAATGAAGCAATTTTTAAAAAACTCTATTATTTCAACACTTGAATTTGGCTCAGGAATTTTTATGATCTACCTTAGTGTCGTGCTCATTATGAAGCACTATACATTGGATGATTTAGCAGACTTTCAGGTAGTGGTAAAAACAATTTTTGTTTATATGATCTTACTTTTTGTCTTTCCTGTTTTTCGATTTATTCTTCCTGAACTGTCTAAATTAATCAATGATAATAACCATCAAAAAATAGCAACTATTAAAAAAGAGTTTTATCTATTTTCTTTTATAGTTTGTTCTGGTCTTTTTTTAATTATATGGTTTTTTGGTGAATCACTAATTATAAGTGCATTTTCAAAAGAGTATAAGCAATCACAGATGATGTTATTGCACCTTAGTCCCTTCTTTATTTTTGTGATGCTAAATGCTTATAATATTGCTTATATTAAAGCCTCAGGAGAATTTTGGTGGGCCTTTTTTCTAAGAGTCAGTGGTAGTTTTATCGTGTTAGTTTCATTTTACACGCTTAAACTATTTTCAGATTCAATCATTATCGTGGTATTGAGTTTAATCTGGGGCTATGTTGGCATGTTTTTAATATCATTTTGGCTAGAGATTAGGCTAAGAAAACGTAAACGTTTCTGAGCATAACGACGGTCTAAAATAACGGTTCGCTTTTCATCATTCTGTAAATTTTAGTTATATCCCTGCGTTTCGTGCTTCAACGCAGGCTAAGCTATTCAAAAAAGCTATTTGTGTATTCATTTCCTTGTAGTCGCCTTAATAGGCAGTAGCCAACCTATTAAACCACCAATAATCGAACTAAGTAGGAGAAATAAATGCACATTTATGGCTGCTTTAGCGGCTGTCTCTGCATCGATGATCGTTAAAAGAGGAGCAACCATGCCTGCTTCATAGGTTCCGACACCCCCTGGCGCATGAAAAGGCAGGACACTACTTAACTCACCCGCAATGACTGAGCTAAATAGATAGGCAGTTTCTATGTTTAAAAACTGTCCTAGTAGCCATGCTAATACGATCAACTTAACACTCCAATTTAACCATGTAAGTAACCAATTACACCAGAATTTAGCCGTATTTTGTGGTAATCCATCCAGTATTTTTATCATAAAACGATGTGAAGTATTATTGCGGATTAATTGCTGTAGATAATAAAAAATTAACGGCAAGAAGAGCCAGAGAATAAGCAATGGTAGGTAAGCAAAGGAGTGATTGATGATCCACGTGATTGCCCATGCCATAAAACCAACCGATAACAGGGTATGCAAGTCTAATAAACGAAACCAAAGTAATGCAGGAATTGAGTGAATATAATCAATAGAAAAATAACGCTTCATTAACACAGGGAAGCTGATTTCTCCGCTCCGTGCTGGAAGTAGGTTATTAATAATATTGTGTAGTAACATTAGCCGTAGAGCCGTAATCCAGTTACCTTTTGTTGCGGGTAAGAAATAATGATACAAACGCCAAGTGCGTATTTGATAACTGAGTAGAAACAACAAAACAGCAACAATAACTGATGTATTACTCAGACTTTTCCACGGAGCGAGTATAGCCCCCCATCCCCAATAGCTTTCAACAGCAATAATAAAAGCAAAAAAGAGCAACCAGATAAAACTAGTTCTTAAAATATGCATTTGCCTTACTTATTTTTCCATTAAAAGTATTAAAAGAAGGCCTTGATTATGCATTAATTTTAAGAAAATTATTCAGAATAAAGTCGATTAATAGTATGTTTTTTGAACAATATTTTGCTTGTGGATAAGTCTGTGGATAAAGATGGGGGGTAACACGCTTAAATGCTTGTCTTTATTAGAAAATAATAGCAAAGATAAAAATTGATTAATTTTTATCTTGTTTAATATTATCAAGAAGATAGATATGCTTTTTATTACAAAAATGAAAAGTCGCTAGTTAAATGCAAATATACTTCTACAATTGTGTATAAACAACTGGATAATCCCTAGATATAGTACCCTGATTGATATTTAAACAGGCTGGGGCGTGGCATTTTGCCGACGAACGGTGGATAAGTAAAGTTTTTTTTACAATTCTTTGCTCTTGTCTCTGTAAATTCTTAATCAGCAATTTACTCTCCATCTAACGCTTATTTTATTTCAAAATATATTGATCTATTTTTAACCATAAAGGGTGTGCTATCAAATCATACCAATTTAGGCAATAAATCATGCTAATCACGGACACACTTGCGATATTAATTTCACTGGCAGCTTTATTTAGCTATATTAATTATCATTTTATTAAACTGCCGACAACGATTGGCTTATTGGTTATAGCCTTACTGCTCTGATTAAGAAAACATGAGTAGGAAGACACTATTAGCAGTTCCACAAAATAATATTGGAAATTTAATACCTGAATATCGATATGAAAACCAGTAAACCCAGCAATCAGGAACGTATTTGGCAAGTTGTCCAACTGATACCTGAAGGAAAAGTCTCTAGTTATGGTTTTATCGCTGATTTAGCGGGTCTACCTAGACGTGCGCGTTTTGTCTCTACAGCCCTGCGTAAAGCACCTGCTCACATCGAGTTGCCTTGGCATCGCGTGTTGAATGCTCAAGGTGAAATCTCCATTCCCAACTATACCCCGCTTTATGAGAGACAATGGGAGTTGCTTGAAAGGGAGGGGATCATTGTGAAAAAGGGTAAAGTTAATTTGGCATTATTTAGCTGGAAACCTGATATTACTGAGCTGATGTTTTCGCTGTCATTTTAAGATTAAAACAACGGTTATTTCGAGCTGACTCTTTAGATATTATCAAAAACACGAATTACCTCAATCCCATTGTTTGGAGTAGAATAGGCATCCTCGGCGATTATGAGGTATTGTTTTTTGACTCTAAATCGAATATATAATACCCACACCCTGTTTTATTATTCTAAGGAGTTTTTTATGTCAAAGAAGTATCCTGTTGTTTCTGTTACTGGTTCCTCTGGCGCTGGTACAACTTATGTTAAACGCGCATTTGAAAATATATTTAAACGTGAAAACATTCATCCAGCCATTGTTGAAGGTGATAGCTTTCATAGTTTGAGTCGTGTTGAGTTCGGTCAAAAAGCGAAAGAAGCAGAAGAAAAGGGTGATCTAAGCTTTAGTCATTTTGGTCCTCAGGCGAATGATTTTGCTGCACTAGAAAAGACATTTAAGGACTATGGTGATAATGGCATAAGTAAAAAACGTTATTATTTACACAATGATGCTGAGGCTGCTGAACAAAACGAACGCCTTGGTTGTAATAAATCATCAGGCGAATTCACACCTTGGGAAGATATTGAAGCTGGGAGTGACTTACTGTTTTACGAAGGATTACACGGTCTAGTTGCTAATGAAGCAGACGATGTTGATACTTCAAGGTATGTTGATTTAGGGATTGGTGTCGTACCGAGTGTAAACCTAGAGTGGATTCAGAAAATTCACCGTGACTATGCCGAGCGAGGTTATGCCGCATCTGACACAGTTGAAACTATTTTGCGTCGTATGCCTGATTACGTGCATTACATTACCCCTCAATTTGCACGTACCGATATTAACTTCCAACGTATTCCTTTAGTCGATACCTCTCATCCTTTTATAGCACGAGATATTCCAACCCCTGATGAAAGCATGGTTGTTATTCGTTTTAGTGACCCAGCAAAGTTTGATGTAGACTTCACTTACTTACTGAGCATGTTGCATGACTCGTTTATGACACGTCGCAATACCATTGTTATTCCTGGTGGAAAAATGAGTATGGCAATGGAAATTATCCTTGCACCCATTATTCACAAGATGATTGAAGAAAGTAAATAAGCCAACAGTAATACCTTCATCGAATCATCGTTGGTGAAGGTATTAGGGCTTTCTCCCCCAGAATCCTTTTGGTAAAAAGAAATATCGACCAACCTCTTCTGCACCCTCTATTTCTGCCATACAGCATGAGTGTTCAATCTCCGTAGGCGCTGATTGTAACGCCCCTTGGTACTGACTAATCTTAGATAACCATTGCTGTTTATCCAAAGCAAGCAGGTGTTTTTGATCTGATTTATCCTCAGCTATTAACCATTCTCCCTGAAGACAATCATCCGCAAAGAAGGTCGGTGCTTGTGGTTGACTCTGCGGGTAAAACATTCGCCCTTTAAACAAACACCATGATTCATCCACAGGGTATGGCATTAACTCAGGATACTTTTTAGCAAGCTGTGTTTGATGGTTAACTAAGCGGTTAAACTTAATATCCAAACGATCCTGTAAGTTCGTACCATGCCAATGGTGCATCTGAGATAAATCATCAATGCCTAAGTAAAACTTAACCGATACCTCTAAGTGTATAATTTTATTACTCGCTATCTCCCGAATAAAAAAATCAACCTCACCTAATGTTTGCTTCTTACCCTGCAAGACCACATTGCAATCTAATAACTCAAAAGTAGGGCTAATCTCCAACCAAAATCGAACAAAACATTCAAAGCGTTTACCGATGACATAAGGCTTGAAATGCGATAATGCATTGAGCAACGGCTCAGGATGCTGGTCTAGCTGCAATAAAGCACCCAAACAAGCGTCATACTCTGCTTGGCAATCCGCTTTACTAAGCCAATATGAACCACTAATATGACCAGAAATGATAGGAGGGCTTTGGATAACCCAAGCAAGGTCTTGTAGGCAACGATGGTTGAAATTCATATGATTTGTATCAATGAAATTAGGAGCAAAACAAAGCTTCCATTATAAATGTTTAACCTGAGTACACTTTACAAAGTAATCGGGGATTACCTTTTTCAGAGTAAAGCGAAGTTGTTTTGCCTTCATTATTGACCGTTAATGTTTTTTCACAAATCCCTTTTTTACTTTGATTAGCACAATTTAAAACCTCAACATAATGCTTTAATGTATGTACACCTTTCTTTTTTGTTTTTCCTGAGAGCTGATAGAAACCTAATAAATAAGCAGAGGGAGTCTGTGCATAAGCAACTTTAGGTGCACAAGGAACAGCATCAAAGCTATTCACTACTCGCAAAGTTCGAGCTTTCGTTTTCTTTTCATAAAAATAAACAAAAGCACGATTACCTACTTTAGGACTAGCAAAATTAATATTAAGCGTCGCTATTTGAGGGCGTACTAAGGCAAGATCTAACGTGAAAAATGTACTTAGCCCTGCACCAAGACTATGCCCTGTAATGAGTAACTGGCTAATGGGTTTACTTGATGCTTGGTATTGATCAATCAAAGCAAATAACTGCTCTCGCATAGAAGGCTTATTATTCCGTCTACTTTTTTGTGCGTAACTATTAAATATTCCTTTATGTACTTGTACCCGTCGGTTAATCGGAATGCTTTTATCAATCGCGCTAAACGGTACTTTACGTGTTTGTATATCGCTTATAATATTTGCGTTAGAACTAGTGCCTCGAAAAGAGAAAATATAGCGATAAGGTGCTGATCGAGTTCTAAAAACAACGCCAAATACTTCAGACTTTGGAGAGCGTCGCTTAATGAAGTTATGCGCTTGCCAACAAGTCACAAATTCATACCCTGCTAACTCTGTAACCTCAATTCGAGACTTTTGGCACTGTTCAGGATTGGATTTATCAAAGGCTTGATAGGCTTGTAAGCTAGCATTAGCTAAGAGCAAGGTGGTCTTTTTATCTTTAGCAGTATAGGTATAGTTAACATCGCCATTAGCTGCAAAAATTTGATTAGAAAAGAAAGAGATAATCATGAGGAGTGTTATTTTTATCATAATAAAACAGGATTAGTTTAATAGAATGGGGAAATCAAAACAGTAACAGACCTTCATCTTAAAAATCAAAATTTCACTTGATGAAAGTTATAGCAGATGATTGAAGGCATTAATTATGGTTTATTAGGATTGGAGAATTAGCATAAATAATAATTTATATTAATAACTAAAGTCCTATTTCCCTCTATTTTTTCATGTTATTAACTATTTTTTTATTCCCCAGTAGATAAAAAAATATAGGGTAGTAAGGTAATCGGATGAAAGAAAATGCACCTTGTTTAATCCTAAATACTTCTTTAGTATCTCTTGTAATCCATCACTTAATTCCATTATTAAGGGTGTTTCCAGAAATCCCCTTTTTTTGCCATCCAATAATCGAATAGATAAGTAATGGATTCTTTAAGTAACAATTGATCAATAATCAATGTATTACGTCTTTTTATCGTGCAGAGAGGCTTTTATTACTACTGTTAAGGAGAGGTGTTTAGAATGAAGAAAAATATTATTGTCACTATTTTATTTTGGAGTGTGCTATTACTGAGTTCATTATTGCAGGCAGAGTCAACCTTACTATGGTCCGAAACACCATTAGCACAGCGAGCTGAAGGAAGAACTTTATTTAAGTTAATGCCTGAACGCTATGCTTTATATCAATTAGATGAAATAGGCATGGGTCGGCATCTTAATAGAGCATCCCGTAGCAACAAATCCTCAAATACCCTCTCCATTCCCTTACCAAATAAGGAGATGATTGAACTGATTGTAACTGAAACATCCGTGATGGCGACAGCATTAGCAGCTAAATACCCTGAGCTTAAAACCTATAAGGTAACCGTTGTTGGTCGCCCTAGCGTACAAGGTGTTGTTGATTTCACAGAGTTAGGGTTTCATGGCATGCTCTTTATGGAAAATGGGCAACGTTTATTTATTGATCCACGCCAATCTATCTCAGGGAAGACGTATTATATTAGTTATTATGATGGCGATTATCATCCTGCTAATAAGAAAAAAGCAGCGTGTCAGGTTGGTGAATTATCAAAGACTAAACAACGCTCCTCTATTGAACAATTATCCGCTATCAATCAAAGAGGGACCGTGCTAGCTCGTTCAGGGGCTAACCTTAGAACCTATCGATTAGCAATGGCAGTAACAGATGAATACACCCAGTTTCACGGTGGAACAAAAGGTAAAGCATTAAGCGCTATTGTTACGACAGTAACTCGTGTTAACCAAATTTATGAGCGTGACTTAGCGATTAAATTGGAATTAGTTGCTAATAATGATGCCATTATTTTCACTGATAACGATCCTTATACTGACAACAGCGATGATACATTATTAGAGGAAAACCAAGCCATCGTTGATGATGCGATTGGTTCTGCTAATTATGATATTGGTCATGTGATGACACGTAATGAAGAAAGAAGCGGGGTAGCTTATTACCAAGCAGCTTGTGATAGTACTATTAAAGCAGGAGGTATGACTGGGCATGAAAACCCTCAGAATGATCCTTTCGATATTGATTATATAGCGCATGAATTAGGGCACCAATTTGGCGGTAGTCATTCCTTTAATGCTGTTCTTGATGGATGTAACCGTAGAGCAGAAACGGCATGGGAAATTGGTAATGGGGTCACAATCATGGGTTATGCTGGTGTTTGTGCACCTGAAAATAATGTACAACCTAATTCCATTGCCATGTTTCATATCGGTAATATTCGAGAAATGAGTCAGTTTATTGATGATAGCTCGGGTGGCTCATCCTGTGGGACTGTATCTAACCTTAGTAATCAGCAACCAACCGCAAATGCAGGCGTTGATTATACTCTTCCTGCAGAAACCCCCTTCCAATTAACAGGGACAGGAACAGATCCAAACGGTAGTGACATATTAAGCTACACATGGGAACAAATGGATTTAGGTGCTAGTGCGAATATCAGTGAGGGTGACACAGGCAGTAATCCTTTATTTCGCGCCTTTCTTCCAACTCATATTAATAGCCGAACGTTTCCACAACTAAGTGATATTTTAAGCAACACCCAAACTAACGGAGAAATTTTACCAACGACTTCACGTAGCCTAAAGTTTGCATTCACGGTACGAGATCAAAAAGGAGGAATTGCTGAGGATGAAGTTGATTTAACCGTCATTAAAACATCTGCCCCTTTCAAAATAACCTCACATACAACAACGACGACATTAACAGCTAGCTCAAGCGTTGATATACGTTGGAATGTTGCAGGGACTAATATAGCTCCCATAAATTGTACTGCAGTCAATATAGCCTTATCCATTGATGGTGGTCATACTTTTGCCTCTGTTTTAGCCCAAAATAGTACCAATGATGGCAGTGAAGTGGTTACCATCCCTAACACTATCGCAACCAATACAACCAGTCGTTTTAAAGTTAGCTGTAGCAATAATATTTTCTTTGATATTTCAGATGTTAATTTAAGCATAACCAATACAGGCAGTCCTAATACATCCGTTAGCGAGTTTAAAGAAGGCAATAGTGCTCATGTGAATTACTTTAAATTAGCCATCAGTTCTCCGTTGACTGTTGATGCCTCTGTACAGTTTGAAACGCGTGATGGATCGGGTAAAGCTGCTGATGGGGATTATCTTGCTGTTAAAGGGACGGTAACTATCCCCGCTGGTGAAACAGAAAAGTTAATTGGAGTGATCATTTTGGCCGATAGTATTAAAGAGCCTGATGAAACCTTTAGTTTAGTTGTTACTCAACCAGTGAATGCAACATTCCCCTCAAATCTTTCTGAGTTAACAGCAACTCATACTATTTTAAATGATGATTAAAAAAGGGAAGGTTTGGTAACGTTTAAATGGAGGTTTGCTAAGGTCACTCTTAATCGCATTTTCTTGATATAATCCGCCCTCCTTTAAATATGTAGCTAAAACTAGACCTAAATTATGACAAACTTTATCGAAGAATTAAGCTGGCGTGGGATGATCCACGATGTGATGCCTGGTGCGGATGAGCATTTAGCAGAAGCGATGCGTAGTGCGTATGTAGGCTTTGATCCTACCGCTGATTCTTTGCATATCGGTAATTTAGTTCCCATTATGTTATTGGCACATTTTCAACGTTGTGGGCATAAACCTGTTGCTTTAGTTGGCGGTGCGACGGGGATGATTGGTGATCCATCAGGAAAATCAGCAGAGCGTAACTTATTGAGTGAAGAAACGTTACGTTATAATGAAGCCGCGATTCAACAGCAATTGGCTCACTTTCTAACCTTTGATGAAGCGACAGAAAATGCCGCTGTTTTAGTGAATAATTATGACTGGATGAAGGAATTTTCTTTTTTAGACTTCATTCGTGATGTAGGCAAGCATATTAGCGTCAATTATATGATGGCTAAGGATTCAGTGAAAAATCGTATTACCGCCGATGCGTCCTCGGGTGGTTCTGAAGGCATGAGTTTTACTGAATTTACCTATCAATTAGTGCAGGGCTATGATTTTCTGCATCTTTATAAAAATAACAACTGTAGCTTGCAAATGGGTGGCAGTGATCAGTGGGGAAATATCACGACAGGCACGGAGTTAGTGCGACGCATGGCACAGGGAAAAGCCTATGCGATTACCTGTCCCTTAATCACGAAAGCGGATGGTTCTAAATTTGGTAAAAGTGAGGGGGGCAATGTTTGGTTAGACCCTAAACGCACTTCGCCGTATAAATTTTACCAGTACTGGCTAAACTCTAGTGATGAAGACAGTGAGAAATACATTAAGATTTTTACTTTTCTTGATGAAATTACCATTAATACATTAATTGCTGAACACACAGAGGCGCCGCATTTACGTTTATTACAAAAGCGTTTAGCAAATGAAATAACCAGTATGGTGCATTCACAACAAGAATTGAATAAAGCGATTCAAGCAAGTAATATTTTGTTCGGGAAATCAACCAGTGAAGACTTAAAAGAACTGGATGAACAAACATTCTTGGATGTCTTTGGCGGTGTACCTCAAGCTGAAGCTAGCATGAGTTTATTAGATAATGGCTATGATATTGTCGCCGCTTTAGCCGCAGATACTGGTTTTTTGAAGTCAAATAGCGAAGTGATACGGGCGTTAAAGCAAAATGCGATCTCAGTGAATAAAGAAAAAGTACCCATGGGCTATGCATTGACGAAAGAAAATTTAATCAATCATAAATTTATTCTGTTACAACGGGGTAAAAAGAACTATTTTGTATTGCGTTTAGTTTAAACATTTATACCGCGCGATGTTGCAGAGAAAATCAGCTACCTCTATGAAATAGTTGAGTAATGACGTTATTTTGAGAAAGTGCAGAATTATAGCACTCTCAATCTTAACCCAATCTAATACTTGACATCTGAAAATCCTCTGGTATTGACAAATTAGAGTGGAGAACGCATAATCCGCGGTTTTCAAAAAAAAGGGTAGCGCTAAGGCTGCCCTTTTTTGTTTTCGTTATCCTGATTATTATCTAATCAGATATGACTGGAGAAGCCAATGGCAAACTCATTAATGACAACCTACGCCCCTTTACCGATTACTTTTACAAAAGGTGAAGGTGTTTATCTTTGGGATAAGACAGGCAAACAATATCTAGATGCCGTTGCAGGCGTTGCAGTCTGTGGTCTTGGTCATGCCCACCCTGTTGTTGCGGATGCAATTGCAAATCAAGCACGCACCTTGGTACATACCTCAAATCTTTATCAGATTGAACACCAACAGCAACTGGCTAAGAAACTGTGTCAATTATCTGATATGGACAGTATTTTCTTTAGCAATTCAGGGGCTGAAGCCAATGAAGCAGCCATTAAATTGGCGCGTCTTTATGGTAAACAACAAGGAATCGAGCGACCGAATATTATCGTCGCTTGTGGGAGCTTTCATGGTCGTACACTAGCGACACTATCAGCTACAGGCAATCGCAAAGTACAGGCTGGCTTTTCACCGCTAGTCGATGGTTTTGTACGCGTTAACTATAATGATGTCGATGCGGTCAATCATGTTGCTAAAACGAACGCCAATGTCGTCGCCATGTTAGTCGAGCCTGTTCAAGGTGAAGGCGGTGTCATTGTTCCTAATGCCGATTATTTACAGCAATTGCGTGATATTTGTGATGCGAACAACTGGTTATTGATGCTAGATGAAATTCAGACAGGTGTTGGGCGTACAGGTAGCTGGTTTGCCTTTCAGCAGTCTAATATCAAACCCGATGTAATGACATTAGCCAAAGCCTTAGGCAATGGTGTTCCTATCGGTGCTTGTTTAGCCCGAGGCAAAGCAGCAACTGTCTTTACCCCAGGTACACACGGCTCTACATTTGGCGGTAATCCGTTGGCAACCCGTGCTGCATTGACCGTTTTAGACGTTATTGAAACAGAGAAGGTGATTGATCATGTTAAAATGATGGGTGATTACTTTATTTCTGAATTTCAGAGAAAATTAGACGGGATTCAATCGGTTAAAGATATACGCGGACAGGGTTTGATGATTGGTATCGAGCTAGAACATGACTGCGCTGAACTGGTTGCTAAAGCCAGTGAACAAGGTTTATTAATCAACGTCACTGCGGGCAATACTATTCGCTTATTACCGCCTTTGATTATCACTAAAGAACAAGCCGATACCGTAATTGCAATCGTTACTGACTTAATAAAACAAAAATAATAATAAGCTCACCATACAATAGATAAAAAGTATGGTGATCTATACCCATTTCAAAATACCACCTATTTAGGAAGACCTCAATATGGCAGAAATCAAACATTTTCTGACCCTTCGTGATTTTAGTCGTGATGAATTAAACACATTAATTCATCGCGCTATTGCATTAAAAACAGCATGGAAAGGCGGGGATCATAGCTATCAACCCCTAAAAAACCAAACCTTGGCGATGATTTTTGAAAAATCATCAACCCGTACCCGTGTTTCATTTGAAACGGGCATGGTACAGCTGGGCGGTCATGGTATGTTTTTATCCTCCAATGATACTCAACTAGGGCGCGGCGAACCCATTCAAGACAGCGCGCGCGTTATCTCTAGCATGGTTGATATTATAATGATTCGTACCTTTGGACATGATATTGTCGAAACCTTTGCTGAATATTCAAGCGTCCCTGTGATTAATGCATTAACCGATGACTATCACCCTTGTCAATTGCTTGCTGATATGATGACATTCCAAGAGCATCGTGGTGATATTAAAGGCAAGAAAGTGACCTACGTCGGAGATGGTAATAATATGTGTCACTCATGGATGAACGCCGCCTTGCAATTTGATTTTCAGTTAAGTATCGCCTGCCCTAAAGGCTATGAACCTAATGCAGAATTAGTAGAAGAATTAGGTGATCGCATCACCCTAACTGAGGATATAAAAGTCGCAGCAGAAGA